>JAOZPU010000049.1:0-14423 GCA_029932585.1 Spirochaetia bacterium
TTTTTAAAGTAAGTGTCAGTCTATATCCAAGTATTTGATATGTCAAACATTTTGTGAATCTTTTTAACATCTGAATGATTGTTTTTGTTTGAAAAAAACAATCATCATTAACTTTGCATCTTTCTTATTGCCTGTTTCCATCCATTATAAAGTTCTTCACGTTTTCGACCATTCATATCCGAATTAAAAACTTTTTCCTCTTTCCATATTTTTTGAATATCACTAATACCAGTCCAGAAACCCGTTGCAAGTCCTGCCAGATAAGCAGCCCCCATAGCTGTAGTTTCAATATTTACAGGTCTAATAATAGAACTGTCAAGAATATCACTTTGAAACTGCATAAGAAAATTATTCCGGCAGGCACCACCATCTACTCTAATCTCAATAAGCTTTATTCCAGCCTCTTTCTCCATAACTTCAACAACATCTTTTGTTCTATACGCAATAGATTCTAAAGCAGCTCTTACAATATGAGCCTTTCCAGCAGATCTGGTAAGACCTGTAACTCCTGCCCGGGCTTCCATATCCCAATAAGGAGTACCAAGACCCTGAAATGCAGAAATAAAATACACTCCCTCAGTACTATCTACCGACAGAGCCAGGGCTTCTGTTTCAGAGGCATTATTAATAAGCTTAAGATTGTCACGAAGCCACTGGATTACAGCTCCTGCCATAAATATGCTGCCTTCAAGAGCATAAGTAATCTTACCGTCTAGCCCAAGGGCAATAGTAGTAAGTAGTCCATTTTTTGAATAAACCGGCGCCTCACCTGTATTCATTAACATAAAACAACCAGTTCCATAGGTATTTTTAAATGAGCCCTCTTTAATACACATCTGACCGAATAATGCTGCCTGCTGGTCTCCTGCAATACCTGCAATAGGAATTTCAGAACCTAAAAGGGTTTTATCTGTTTGTCCGTATATATAACTTGAAGGCCTTACAGCTGGAAGAATATTTTCGGGAATATCAAACTCTTTTAAAAGCTCCTTGTCCCACTCAAGTGTATTAATATTAAAAAGCATTGTTCTGCTTGCATTTGTGTAATCAGTTACATGAACTTTGCCACCAGTTAATTTCCATACAAGCCAGGTGTCTACAGTACCAAATAAAATTTCACCCTTATCTGCTTTCTCTCGAACCCCATCAACATTATCCAGAATCCATTTAATTTTAGAACCGGAAAAATAGGCATCAACTACTAAACCTGTTTTTTTATGAATACTCTCTGCAAGACCCCTGTCTTTAAGGCTGTTGCAGTAATCTGCTGTACGCCTGCATTGCCACACAATTGCATTATAAACAGGTTCACCTGTATTTTTATCCCAAAGTATTGTTGTTTCTCTTTGGTTGGTTATTCCAATAGACGCTATATCTGAAGATTTTACTTTTTGTTCTTCAAGAAGTTTCTTCAACATCTCATACTGTACATTCCAAATATCCATAGGATCATGCTCAACCCAACCTGCTTTGGGATAAATTTGAGGAAATTCCTTTTGAGCCGATCCACGAATCAAACCTGATTTATCAATTAAAAGAGCCCTTGAACTTGTTGTACCCTGATCCAATGCTATTATATAACTCATTAGTATCTCCTCCTTAGGTTGCTAATATAGTTTTAACATTGATTTTGCATGGAGGGAAGTATTTTAAATTCAAGCATCTTGCAGAGCAACATTTTTTTAGTTTATAATAGGGTGTTATGCTGAATACAACCGAATACTGGAAAAAAGTTATGGTAGCTCTACCAGATGATGAATTTTTTGCTATTATGCGAAACTATCTGGGAAAGCTAAAAACTCCTTTTAATAAACATACACTTATAGATGATCTTGCAGATTTTCTACTCCGGGAAGAAACTGAAAAAAGAATTTTAAGTATGATTGATAAGGAGGATGCTTTAATTCTTACCTCTATTAATTTTCTTTCCGGAACTGATATACATGAACTCCACGATTTTTTAGGCCCTGATCGTTCATTTATGTCAATACATCATATAATGCTAAACCTTGAAGAAAGACTATTAATATATAGAGATTCAGATAGTGGTCGAATAAAAATCAGCCCTCTTTTTGAGAATCTTTTCAAAAATAAAGTATTTAATACCAACTTATTATTTCCATCTATGGATTGTAATGATAAAAAATTTCCGGAAATTTGGTTTACAGATGCACTGTTAACAGCATTTATATCTTTTATTTATAAAGTACCTGATATTTTAAAATTAGATGGTACAATTAAAAAGAAAGCTCAGGATGGAATTAATAGTATATTCCCTAATCTTTTTGAAAATGAAAAATTGGGAACACGAATTAATTTGTTACTTAAAAGTTTAAAAAATCTCTCACTATTAGAAGACAATCACGACGAAATAATTTTATTAGAAGAGAATCTACTTGAATTCAGTGAAATTCAAATTAGTGAAAGATATATGTTTTATGCAGCTTCTATTGTTTCGAAGGATATACCTGATAATCTACTTGCAAACCTTGCAGATGTTATAGAGAAACTATTAAATGCCATTCCTGCCGGAAAAAGCTTTGACCTTGGCAGTATAAAAAAATTATTACTGCTAATAATTAAAAAATCTTCTTTAAATTACCAAAATTGTGACTCTATCCTCGATGCCCTGATCTCATTAAAATTTTTAGTTCTTTCAAAAACCAGATATCTTGTTAATCCACATTTAAAAGAACAACTTCTATGGAAGGAATTTACAGAGCCTCCGTTAATAGTACAACCTAGCTTTGATCTAACTGTTAAACCCTGGCTAAACCTTAAAGATGGAATTAAATTTGCTTGTTTAACGGATATTAAAAAATTTGATCTATACCCTGATTTTGAATTAAACAGAGCATCATACACAAGGGGACACGATAGTAAATTGCATTCCTCCAGCATAATAAAAACACTGGAGGAATTAAGCTCCCGTCCTATTCCACAAAATATTCTTGTTTCTGTAGACTCATGGGAAGAAGATTACAACAGAGTGAAAATTTATGAAGGAATAATTTTATCTGTAAACCCGGATAAAAGAATTATTATTAAACATCTTCAGAATCTTCAATCTTTCATCCTGGAAGAACTAGCTGATGGCGTATATCTGATGGATTCTAATTTTGTAAAAGAGTGGAAAATAATTATTGAAAATGCAGGAATTAGTGTCCCGGGTATTCAGAAAAATCAAATTATAAAGGAATCATCTTCAATTCAGAAATATGTAAAATCTTTTAAATCATCAGATCTTATTAAAATTCCGGAAACACTCCCCACTGAATTTATTCAGGATTATAATTTCCAGGATGAATTAACTGTTAAACTAAATTCTTTAAAACTAAATTCAGACGAAAAAAATGGATTTAAAATAAGAATTTCAAAAAAACTAATTCTGTTCCCGGACCAAATACAACATGGTAATATTCGTACAGAAAAAACTGAAGCTTCAGGTATGGATTATATTGGAAAAATTAGATTAATTGAAAGAACACTTGAAAGTACAAGTGAACTATTGGAAGTTACTTTTGGAAGCCCCATAGAGAAACTTACAACATATCTTGTAAAACCCATTGCTCTGGACAAATCAAATGAAGACCTTCTTTTAAATGCAATAACCCTGCCTGGAGAAGATAAAATTGAATTAATTGTCAGAAAAATGAGTAAAGTAAAAAGGCTCAAAAGTTCTCTTTTTGCTCCATCTAAGGATAAGGATGTTTTGTAAAAAGTTCAAATTGCTCTATTCCCTGAGTCATAAGCATCTCCATTCCGCCAATTGTAACTGACCCTCTTTCTTCAGCCTCTTTAAGAAACCGTGTTTTTATTGGTGTATAAATAATATCATATACAATCTGATCCGGGCTAAACTTAAAACCTGGAAGTGGAGTCTCATCCACATGTGGAAACATTCCAACACTTGTAGTCTGGACTATAAGATTATAGTTAATCAGAAGATCCTGCCTCTCCAGAGGATAATAAGAGCAATCTGTTTCCAAAGCAAGTTTTAAACCATTTTCATGGGAGCGGTTAAATATTGAAACTTCCAGACCAATGCTCTGCAAGGCACTAATAACAGCTCTGGCTGCTCCTCCTGCACCAATTACAGCACATTTTTTTATAAAAGATATTTCAACATGTAAAAGAAGTGGTTTTAAAAATCCGTTTATATCTGTATTAAACCCCTTCCAATAACCCCCTTCCCGAACAACTGTATTACATGAATTAATAGAATCAAGCTCTGGGTTTTTAATTCCCAGAAAATCAATAATCTCTACTTTATAAGGGACTGTAACTGAAAAACCCTTTATTTTAAGCAAATTAGCAAGTTTAAAAAACATATCCAAACGGTCAACAGGAAAAGGTATATAAACAGCATCTATACCTGCCCTACTATATGCTTCATTATGAATTTCAGGAGATCTGGTATGCATAACAGGATTTCCAATAATACCATAAATTGATGTTGAATTAGTTATTTTATTCACTCTATACAAATTAACCATCTCCCGGGGGCTAACCTGACCAGGTGCACCGGATCTCGTAGAATTGGAGTAGTTAGTATTTGAACAATAAGATAACATTGATCCCAATTTTTTATATAGTATTCGTGAAGACAGCCCAAAATCTCCCATACCCAGTATTATTTTATCTTTAATATCTTTTACTTCTTTAATCACGTCAAATATTTTTAATAATTCTGAACTGCTTTTAGGATAAACTGCAGCCTTTGGTATCTCACCAGATTTTGCTGAAAGCTGTCTTATTATACTTTCAAAATTATCCGGTACACCTGAAAAATCATGATATGACCGAATAATTTTTGTTCCATTCTCATTAGATATTTTTTCAATTTCGGGGTAAAATGTATCTAACTCCAGATCAATATAATCAAAACCAATTTTAGAATAAATTTGTAAAACAGCTCTTCTCCTGTCATCGGAACCTTCATATTTCCCACCGTCTCTCTTTTTTCTGTATGTAATTATTGTCGGTATTGAAATTTTTGATTTAACTTTATCAGGGGTTACAAGCAAAGGATCATTAAGCATATCCAATCTTAGTTCAACCATATCAATAAAAGATCTATTTTTTTTTATAACCTTCAAATTTGCTTCTATAGAACTCTCCATCAATGTAAGACATATCATTCTACAACTCCTTCTCCAGAGTTCTTAATTTTTCTTTTACATACTCATTCTCAGAATCTAAAATTAATGCCTGTTTCAAATACCTGTAAGAACTGCGCTTTTCCCCCATCATATAATACACATCAGAAATAGCTAAAATAGAATCAAAATTTTGTAAATTTTCAAAAAGAGATTGCCTTAAGATATCAAGTTTGTCCTGAATATTTGGAAGGACAAGACTCTTTAAATAATAATAATAACTTTTATCTTTAGAATTACTACTGCTTTCCACCCAATCATCTATAAAACTTCCAGCTTCTTTGGATTTTCCATCTTCAAGAAGCAAAATAACAGCACTATGGAAATCACTGTAAATGGGTTTTCCTATATTAATAATTTGAAAATTATATTCTAAAGCTTTCTTGTTATTACCTAGATTTTTATATATTTCAACGGCATATCTAAGATATATGTCAGATTTATTCCTCTCAAGTATTTTATGAATAAATTCTGAAGCTCGAACCCATGATTTTGACTCAATAGCCTCTTCAGTTAACAATTGGAGAGATCCCAGGCTATCAGGATTAGATAAAAGGTTATTTTCCAAATATTCCCGGCCCTCCCCTTCCTGTCCCTTCAGAAGTAAAATACGACCGTAAAACTCCCTTAGTACAGAATTTTCAGGAAACTTATTGACAGCTTTATCAATTAAATAATAGGCCTCATCATATTTTCCATCTTTAATCAGTATAGATGCTCTTATTCTTATACTTTCAGAGGATTCTCCAACAACAGATTCAATAGTTCCAAGCAAATACATAGCTCGTGAGTCTTCACCTTGCAGATGCATAATATCAGCATATTTAAGTTTCATTGCAGAATCATCAGGATTCATGACAAGTGCTTCGGAAACAATACTTAAAGCTTTATCCAAATTATTATTTCCAATTAGTGAATCGATAAACAAGTACTTCAATTCCTGATTTTGGCCATATAGTTTCTGTATTTTTTCAAGATGTAAAAGGGCATTACCATAATCGCCATTATGAATAAGAATTCTAATTATACCTAATTCTGAAGGGTAACTAAAAGAATCTTTATCCAAAGCTTTTATATACCCCTCATAAGCCTGTTTGTAGTTATTCTGTTTTTCAAATAAAAATGAACGTATATAGATTGGTAAATAAGAATCTGAATCTGTCTGATAAATTGTAGTAAGAATATCCAGAGATTTTTCAATAACAGCTTCAGATTCAGTATAAAGAGCTGCAGTGGAGGACAAAAGTAAAGTGAAAAAATTTACTTCATCATTGGGAATCTCAATTATTTCACCTGTTAGTGCTTTTTCAACTATCTGGGTCAACATCCCGGATTTTGGACTAATTATCCTTATATTAGATCTGTCTGTAAAGGGAAAAACCAATTGAAGAAGACTTCCAGCAATAAATTTTTGGTATTCCCCCTGTTCAGTATTTCCAAATTTTTCAGTTTCAAGTAGATGAATAGCCTTCATAAGGGATGTCAGAGAACCATCCTCAATCAATAACCTAACTGTTTCAAGAATAATTGTATCATGATCAACAGTAATTGAAATATCTGTTTTATCAGAATTGTTACTTTGAGGTGAGGTTGCACAGAATGTGATTCCCATTATAAAAGGTATTAATAATATTAGTTTAAATTTCAAGATACCAAAGAATATAACATAAAACATGTTAGATCAATTGATACAAGCTTTTCTTAGAATACAATTGAATACAGTTTAATGCTATGATAACATCATATCTAAATTATGAAACTAAAAATAACAATTGGACTACTACTCACACTACTTATACTAGCCGGATGCAGCATTTACAATAATCTAGTATCACCAGAACCTTACTATGTTACTGGGAATGAAAAAGAACGGGCTGAATTGATTCAGCTCTCCAGAGCAATGGATGAACAAACAGACAATCCTGAAATTAACTTTATTATTATTCAGGAAATATCTAAAATACTCCATGCCCAGGGAGAACTTGAAATACTAAATCTTTTTTTAACTACATACGTAGAAAAAAATTCTAAAGACCCTTTTAACGGTTACTATCTTCTAATAACAGCAGAAAACTATCAAGAAAGAGAGGCTATTCCATTTGCAATTCATTATTTTGAACGAATTCTTAAAAATTATTCTGACCTTAGGGTTAGAGGCAAATCGATTCATTATATTTGTCTTTCAAATTTAATAGAACTTGTAAATGAACCACAAAAAAAAGTGTTATATTATAAAGAACTACTTTCAAATTTCAGTGAAGACATTGAAAAAGGATCAACATATTTTTATCTTGCTAAAACTTATGAAAAACTGGGAGAGTGGGATTTATCTATTCAGGCATATAAACATTTCCTTCAATACCCGGAATCGAAAGTTCCAGGATATCCTGAAGCTTTAAATCAAATAAAACCTATTATTGATTTCTATGATTATAGAAATAAAAACTGGACTATGGAAAATTTGGATGATCTTGTTAATTCAGTTAAGTATGCTATTAGAAATAAAGACTATAGAAAACTTTCAAAGTATAGAGCTAAAATAAATTTCTTTGCAATATCCTGGGAACAGAAAAAAACAGAGGCAAATACAGACTTCCTTGATAAATTGAATACTTTTATGAAAAACAGAGTTAGATATTCTGCTGATCTTGATAAAGATTCAAACAGACAGGAAGCGTATCTTAAAACATGGGGGTGGTCTTATAGAATTCGTACATGGTATTTGTATTTTAGACGAGTTAATTTTCCAGCAGATCCGGAGATTCACGGGCAATGGGAGTGGGCAGGTATTTATTTTGGAGATAAACCATTTTCGAGTTCAGATACTTAGTTAGGAAAGAAGTCTTTACATTAAGGGCATGCTATAAATAGACCGATGTAGTAAAAGATGATAAAAAAAAGATTTATTACAATTATTATATTTCTCCTTTTAACACAAATGCTAATTTTTGGTGATTCAAATTTAAAAGAGCCTCTAATAGAATATAAAGTTAATTGGGAGAGCCAGCAACTTGAAATTACAGTTTTAAACTATCTTGAAAATATATACAAACCCCTACCAACTTTAAAATTCAGTCTTGAATCTGATATAAAACAAAACTTTCCGTATATACTTTTAAATGGTATTGAGCTAATAACTATTGATTCAAAAACAAAAGGGGAAGATTTTCTAAAAAAACATCCGTCAATCATGTCTCCGATTTTCGGCTTATCATCCAAAATTATTAAAAATCACTCAATATTTACAAATAACCTAAAAATACTTGAATCAGAATATACAATTGATATTTATCCCCATATAGCAGAACTTTTTATTCAACATACCAGAGCAACAAAGTTATTACCAATTCTTGATTTTACTCCATCGGCTAATTTTTCAGGTATCGTTATTTATGTAGATAAAAAACTTCCTATGTATGGAAAACAGAATCCAGGATCATTTAATCCCAGCCTCTTTCCAAGAGTATTCGATGAAAATTTAAATATTGTAATTGAATCTCTTATGGTAGATCCGGAAATAATAAGAGGAACAGGAGCTGTAGGATACCAAAAACTTGAGGAATCTTTAAACCTGGAAAGAATTGGGCAAAATCCTCTGGAAATTAAAGCAAGAAGTATTTTTGGAATAAATAATACTGATCTAATCATTTCGACTAGAGATGCTGTCAAAATCCTTTCAAGGCAGAACAATTTAGACCTAATACAACAAGGTAAAATAATCATAATATACAACAACATTGACTAATTACTACTTTCTGTTTTATAAAACTCTTTAAGAGGGTATTTATGAACATAAAATATATTAAAACTGTAGCCAGCTTATTTATAATTAGTATTTTTTTTCTTTCCTGTAGTCCAAAAACAATTGGTTATGGAACAATTATATGGTCTCCTGATGAAACTCAATTCCAAACAGGACAAAATGTTACAATTATTAGTGAGTCAGAACTGGCAGATGTCTATCTGATAAGTGACGGGAGTGATAATGATCCTTTTCAAATAGACAGGTGGAGAATTATTTTTTTTGAAGAACTTACACAGGCTGAAAAATTCTCCAAAAGTGTTTCTGAATATACAAATATATATGCCCGAAATTTAAAAGATGGTCTTCTAATTAGGGAAGAACCGGATATTAATTCTCAAAGAGCTTATAAAATGAGAAAAGATCAAATATTAAAGGTATTTGGCCGAACAGAAGAAATAGCTAATATAGGACAATATGAAGGATACTGGTATCATGTTATAACAGAAGAGGGGGTTTCCGGATACTGTTTTGATCACTATCTGGATATTTATGACAGTTCCATAAGCCCGGAAGAAAAAATAAATCCTGCAATACATTTACTTGAAACAGCATTTACAAAGATATATCATCCTTCAAATTTTATAGATATGATAAGTAGTTCTGCTATTAATCTTAAAGAATTTACCCCCAAAGTAGGATTATTTCCTGATATGGAAAATAAAATTTTAAAAATAACTACTTCTTCTTATACACTTAATATTCCATGGGATAATCCTGTATTAGTTGATAAAAGATCTTTTTCTATTGGAGAAGATGATTATATAATACATGTACTGTCAGATAGAAAACTACAGATAAATTACTATTATGAAGACCAGCAGGTTATAACAAATTACTTTGTTATTGAAAATATTGAAGATATTTTACTATCAGAAATTGAACGTAGAGAAACTTTGTACAATCAACTTCTTGAGGCAGGAACAAATTTTTCAAGTAATGCTTATGGTAACATCTCTATGGGAATAGACGGAAGTTTTAAGTGGTCAAATTATGATCGGTTAGTGCCTCAAATAATTCCAGCAGGTTCGGAAGGAAGAGGAAAAATTCGATTTAATAAATTTATTACAGATCAATTAAAGGAAGAATATACAGGTATAATATCTTTTAACTTTAAATATGGAGATAGAATAATTGTTATTAACTTCCTGTATACTCTGGAAAATAAAAAACTAAAACTAACCTATGTCCCTGAAAATGATATAGATAAATTGAGTATTGTACATAAAAAAAGTATTTCTCCTGTAGTCCTTGCATTTTCAGCAGATTAGGAGATAAACATGTCTTTTGTACAATTAAATGAGATCACAGTCTCTTTTGGAGACAGAGATATACTTAAAAATTTAAATCTCAACCTTTCATCAAAAAGTCGTGTAGCACTCTCCGGTGGTAATGGAAGTGGGAAAACAACTTTTATGAAAGTAATTGGTGGCCTCATACCAGCTGATAGGGGATCTATCTCAGCTGGACCTGATGTACGAATATCATATCTACCCCAATCAGGGTTAACGTTTAAAAGTAGAACTTTAGAAGAGGAAGCTGATCAGGCATTCAATTATCTACATTCAGAATCTGAACAACTTGAACAACTTGAACAAGAGCTAAGTCTATTAAAAGAAAATGATAAAAATATTGATCTATTTCTGGAAAAACATCATATTATTCATGAAAAACTACTTTCCAGTTCCTATTATAATAGAAAAGAGTTAATTGCACAGGTTTTAACAGGTTTGGGTTTTCAATATTCAGATCTGGATCGAACATGTAATGAATTCTCCGGGGGCTGGCAAATGAGAATAGCCCTGGCCAAAGTCCTTTTGGAAAATCCTGATATTATGCTTTTGGATGAACCTACAAATTATCTTGATATAGAAGCAAGAAACTGGTTAGAAGAATTTCTTCAAAAGTTTTCAGGGGGGTTACTAATAGTATCTCATGATAGATATTTTATGGATGTTACAGTAAATGAGGTAATAGAATTATTTAACGGCAGCTTAAAACGATACAAGGGGAACTACAGTTCTTACGAAAAAACAAGAGAAGCAGAACTTATTATTGTAATAGAGCAGTATAAAAGACAGCAGGAAGAGATAGCAAAACTGGAAGAATTTATAAATAGATTTCGCTACAATGCTTCCAAAGCATCTATGGTGCAAAGCAGAATAAAAACTCTTGAAAAAATAGATTTAATAGAAATACCGGAAAATCTAAAAAAAATGCATCTTTCATTCCCTGATCCTCCCCATTCAGGGAAAAAAGTACTGACCCTGGAGGGAATAACAAAAACCTATGGTAATAATAATGTATTATCAAATCTTGATTATGAAATTGAAAAAGGTGAAAGGGTTGTTATTGCCGGTAAAAATGGTGCAGGAAAAACTACCCTTTTAAAAATCATTGCTCAAGTTGATAAAGATTTTACAGGAACTATAAAATTGGGAACGGGTGTTAAAATAGCTTATTTTTCCCAGGAACAGGAAACTCTAACAAATAATAACAATACGATACTCGAAGAGATGGAAGAATCGACTCCTACAGAGCTAATTCCAAAACTTCGAGCTCTCCTTGGTGCATTTCTTTTTAGAGATGATGATATTTATAAACCACTAAGCGTCCTCTCGGGTGGAGAAAAAAGCAGGCTGGCACTTCTCAAACTGTTACTTTTCCCTGTAAATCTGTTAATTCTTGATGAACCTACAAATCATCTTGATATCCATTCCAAAGATATTTTACTTGAAGCTATTAAAGGTTATTCAGGAACACTCATATTTGTTTCTCATGACAGGTATTTTATTGAAAATCTGGCTACCAGGGTTTTTGAGCTTAGTGAAAATGGGCCAGAAGATTTTAAAGGCGATTATAAGTACTATATGTGGAAAACTTCAAACACTGATATTGATAAAAAATTGGTAAATCCAGAAGAAAAAACTACTATTTCTAAAGGGAAACAGAACCACCAGGCAACAAAGCAAATAAAAAGTACAATAAACAAGTTAAAAAAAGAGGAACAGTCGCTGCTTATCCGCCTTGAAGAACTCGAAACACTGCATAATGATATTGAAAACAAAATGGCCGAACCATCCAACTATTCTGATGGCAAAAAAATTCGATCTCTAAAACAGGAACTTGATCAAAACGAACTTCTCCAGGAAGAAACCAGCACAAGATGGGAAGAGGTGGAACTTAAACTTGATGGGCTTAGTTAGGCGGCCTGTAGTTTGGATACAATTTGGCAGGGAAAACCACTCAGGAACCAGCTTTTTAAACTCTGTTCCTTCAAGACTGATGAAAAAGATTTTTATATAACTTACTCCCTGACCGAGCTTTAATTTTTTTATTACGAATAATAGTTTTATATTGATTTATCATTATGGCAATGCTATTATGTATGTATAACTATTCGAAGGAATATTCAATGAACAGGACAACGGTAATGCTGCCTGGAGACTTAAAACTAAAAGCTAAAAGAACAGCAGAAAATATGGGGATTTCATTGGGGGAACTTATAAGGCTATCCCTAAAAATGCAAATAGGAACCAAAAAAGACATAAAGCATGACGATACATTCCTTTCAGACACAGAAGTATTCAACGGACCTGTTCCAGAAGATTTCTCTTTGAATCATGACAAATACCTCTATGGTGATAAAGAGTGATCTATATAGATACAGGTGCTTTTATTGCCCGTCATTTAAAAAGAGATCAGTATAATGAAACTGCTGTAACTGGTTGGAAAAACCTTCAAACAAAAAATGAAAGGTATTTCACGAGTAATTTTGTACTGGATGAGACATTTACCCTCCTTGGAAGTAGAGCAGGATATAAATTTGCGTCCCAAAGGGCACGTAATATATATTTATCCGATACAATTACAATACTACGGCCGGACAGAGAAGCTGAAATCAAAGCACTTGATCTGTTTGAAAAATATTCAAACCTTGAAGTAAGCTACACTGATTGTATATCCTTTGTACTCATGTCCAGGAATCGAATTGACAGGGTATTTTCTTTTGATAAACATTTTGAAATTGCGGGGTTTACTATTTTCCCTCAATTAAAATATTAATAAATTATACAGGAAGAAATCAATTGAGTAAAACACTAATTTCATGGAATGTGAATGGAATAAGAGCTGCAGAAAAAAAAGGTTTGTACGAATGGCTTCAATCAGAAAGTCCGGATATCCTATGTCTGCAGGAAACAAAAGCCCAAGAAGAACAGCTGACATCAAAGTTTTTTGAACAGGATGGATATATACCCTACTTTATGAGTGCACAAAAAAAGGGTTACAGTGGAGTAGCTGTTTATACGAAAACAAAACCTCTTTCAGTTTCAAATTTAAATATAGAAGAATATGATAGTGAAGGAAGAACCATTGTACTTGAGTTTAAAAATTTTACATTAATTAATTGTTATTTTCCAAACAGTCAATCAGAAGGCAAACGACTTGATTATAAAATTGGTTTTAATAATGCTATTTTAGATTTATGTAACTCCATGGTGGGAAAAGGGAAAAATGTAGTTCTTTGCGGAGACTATAATGTAGCTCATAAAGCAATTGATCTTACTCATCCTAAGCCCAACGAGAAAAACCCTGGCTATCTTCCGGAAGAACGGGAATGGATGGATACATTTATTGAAAATGGGTATACAGATACTTTTAGAATGTTTAATACAGAACCGGGAAATTATTCATGGTGGTCATACAGAATGAATGCAAGAGTAAAAAATGTTGGCTGGAGAATTGATTATTTTTGTGTAAATAACAATTTTAAAAAGAAAATAAAAAGTGCGGATATTCTTAAAGAGGTTATGGGATCAGA
The DNA here is from genome assembly GCA_029932585.1 of Spirochaetia bacterium. GTDB lineage: Bacteria > Spirochaetota > Spirochaetia > B11-G9 > B11-G9 > JAJRQE01. The sequence goes on from JAOZPU010000049.1 coordinate 13,784, forward strand.
TCATTGTCCGGTTAGGGTTGTATTAAAATGAAGCTTTCTAAAAAGAATTTAAACCCACTACTATATGTAGTCATATTATGCACTCTGGCAGGAAGTTTTGCCTGGTTTGTGTTGGAAATTATTTTTACATCTATGGGCTTTCCTTTTTCTCTTAGCACTGGTCAAATTGGATTCGATATTGAAATAGTATCTTTTTACCTTAATGTAAACCCTGGAACAGTTCTTGGAATTGCTTCCGGTTTTTTTGTATTTAAAGCTATCTGATATGGATAAACTGATACTTGCTTCAAGCTCTCCCAGGAGAGCTGCAATTCTCACTAAATTCGGGGTCCCTTTCTCTGTAAAACCATCATCCTATGAAGAAACATTTACCAAAGAACATCCGGATATACAGGTATTAAATCTATCCAAAAATAAAGTAATATCTCTAATAGAAGCTAACTCGCATTTAAAAACTTCTTTAATACTTGGTGCAGATACATGTATAAATTTGGATGGCAATATAATTGGGAAACCTAAATCTAAAATTGAAGCAAAGGCACACCTTATCTCATTTTCAGGGAGAACACATCAGGTCATAACAGCTTTGACTCTCTATAATGGTAATACTGGCCAATATATACAGGAAATATCAGTTACA
>JAOZPU010000049.1:14523-17492 GCA_029932585.1 Spirochaetia bacterium
AGGAGGAAAATTTGTCAGTAGTAGCAATGAAAAACCTACTGGAGTCCGGTGTACACTTTGGACATCAGACTAAAAGATGGGATCCAAGGATGAAGAAATTTATCTTCGCCGAAAGAAATGGAATCCATATAATCGATCTGCAGAAAACAATAGTAAATGTAAGATCAGCCTACGATATGATTCGTGATCAGGTAAAAAATGGTAAGTCTGTACTGTTTATTGGAACAAAAAAACAGGCACAGCAGGCTATAGAAAGAGAAGCTAAACGATGTGGCATGTACTATGTGAACCAGAGATGGCTTGGTGGTATGCTTACTAACTTTAAAACAATTAAAAAATCTATCCACAGACTTAAAAAAATCGAAAAAATGGAAGTAGATGGGACTTTTGAAAGCCTTACAAAAAAAGAGGTTTCCAAGCTTAATAAAGAACGAGCTAAACTGGAAAAGAATTTAGGCGGCATTAAGGAGATGAAAGATCTTCCAGGTGCAGTTTTTATTATTGATACAAGAAAAGAAACAATAGCTGTAGCAGAAGCAAAAAGAATGGGGATTCCTATTGTTGCTGTTGTAGATACCAACTGTGATCCAACCGATATAGACTATCCAATACCAGGAAATGATGATGCAATAAGAGCTATCTCTTTATTTGCAGAAATTGTTGCAAATGCTGTTATTGATGCAGATAATGAAATTGGTATTGAAATAATTGAAAACCTCCAGGAAGATTCTGAACCTGTTGAAAAAGCAGCAGTTGAAGAAGCAGGAGATTCCAGTGGAAATTAAAGCAGCAGAAGTAAAAAAACTCAGACAAAAAACCGGCGCAGGCATGGTTGACTGTAAAAATGCTCTCGTTAAAGCAGAGGGTAATCCTGTAAAAGCAGAGCGTATTCTTAAAGAACTTGGCCTTGCAGCTGCAGCAAAAAGAAGTGGAAGAGCCACTAATCAGGGAAGCATTTTTACACTTATTGAATCTAAAGAAGCTGTTATTCTTGAAGTAGGTTGTGAAACTGATTTTGTTGCAAACAACAAAGACTTTACAATACTTGGAAATAAACTTGCCCAAATGGCATTAAATAATAATTCTACTGAAGAGATGAATGTTAAAGTAACAGAAACTATAAGCATTATTAAAGAAAACATCTCTTTGAAACGTTTTAAAAAGATGTCTATTGCAGATGATGAATTGGTTGTAAACTATATTCATGGCGGTGGAAGTATTGGTATTCTGGTCAAACTTCAATCTGAAAAGAAAGAAGCTTTGGAAGATGAAAAAGTAAAAGCTATGGGCTTTGACTGTGCTCTTCACATAGCAGCTTTCAATCCTGAACATCTTTCCAGAGATCTGATTCCTGCAGAATATGTTAAAGAGCAGGAAGAAATTTTCACAGTACAAGCTAAAAACCTCGGAAGACCTGAAAAAGTTCTTGAAGGTATAGTTAAAGGGAAAATGAATAAGCATTTTGGTGAAATTTGTTTTCTTGACCAGCCATTTGTTAAAGATGATAAACAAAGTGTCTCAAAAGTTCTTGAAGCACTCTCTAAAGAAGTTGGAAGTAAAATCCAGGTAACAGAATTTATTTACTATAGAGTTGGCGAAGAAATTTAAATTAAGCTTTAACCAGACCGCTTCTGTTTGCAGAAGCGGTCTTTTTTATTTTTAAAGGTAAAAAGCTGGTCGGAAGCAAGATAAGGAGTTTAACATGGAATCTATTTTGAGTAATACTGAAGTAAAAATGAAAAAAAGTGTTGAAGCACTTGAAAGAGAGTTTAGTTCATTACGCACAGGGCGAGCTTCTGCAGCTTTATTTGATAAAATTAAGGTTGAAGCTTATGGACAACCTACTCCCCTTGCTCAGGCTGCTACAATTTCAGTGCCTGAAGCAAGACTTGTTGTTATCCAACCATGGGACAAAGGATTGCTTAATGAAATAGAGAAGGCAATTCAAAAATCTGAATTATCTGTAAATCCAAATAATGATGGTAAAGTAATTAGAATCAATATACCTCCACTTACGGAAGAACGACGTAAAGAGCTCGTAAAAGTGGCAAAAAGCAGTGCAGAACAAAACAGAGTTTCCATCAGAAATATTAGACGCGATGCAAATGATGAACTAAAAAAACTTCAAAAATCCGGTGATATAGGTGAAGATGACGAAAAGAAGGCAACTGATAAAATCCAGAAGCTAACAGATTCATTTATTAAGGAAATTGGACTGGTTCTCGATGCAAAAGAAAACGAGATCATGGAGATCTAGTTGAGTAATACTCTTAAGCATATTGGTATTATTATGGATGGTAATGGCCGATGGGCAGCAAAACGTAAATTGCCAAGATCTGCCGGACACCGGCAGGGCATTACAACAGCAAAAAAAATTATTAAAGAAGCTATACGGCTTAATATACCATGGTTAACACTCTATGTCTTTTCTACTGAAAACTGGAAACGCACTCAGGAAGAAGTTGGATTCCTAATGAAATTGATTATAACCCACATGATAAATGAAGCTTCATTTTATAAAGAAAATAGAATCAGAGTCAGACATACAGGGAATTTGAAAGGTCTTCCTGACAATGTTCAATTCGAAATAAATAAATCTATTCAAAATACAATTGATAATGACGCTATTACTGTAAACCTTGCTATTAATTATGGTGGAAGGGATGAAATAATCCGATCCATAAACAACTGGAAAAAAGATACAGATAATTCAAATCAAAACTTAACAGAAGATATCCTAAAATTATATTTGGATAATGCGGACATGCCAGATCCTGATTTAATAATAAGATCTGCAGGAGATCAACGCTCAAGTAATTTTTTACTATGGGAAAGTGCATATTCAGAATACTTTTTTTCTGATAAACTGTGGCCGGATTTTACAGAACAGGATCTTCGTAATACAATTGCTAATTATGAAAACCGTAGTAGAAAGTTTGGAGGATTACAATGAGCCAGCTTACACAGAG
>JAOZPU010000197.1:0-3545 GCA_029932585.1 Spirochaetia bacterium
CAGTTGGACCGGATGTAACACAGTTTGAAATTGGAGACAGAGTAAGTTCTCTCCCCTGGATGAATGAAGGTTATGGTGTGGACGGCGAGTTTGCAATAGTTCCGGAAACATTTCTTGCTCATTACCCTGATAATCTTAGTGCTGTAGAAGGTTGTAGTATTTGGGTAACATATCTTACTGCCTACTATGCTCTTGTTGAAATATCAAAAGTAAAAGAAGGTGATTATGTACTAATTACTGCAGGTAGTTCCAGCGCAGGTATGGCAGCTATGGATGTAGCTCATTTACTTGGTGCTACAGCAATAGGGACAACAAGAACAGATGCCAATAAACAATTTATTCTTGATTCCGGTTTCGATCATGTAATTGTGACAGGAACTGAAGATATATCAGAGAGGGTTCAGAAGATTTCCAACGGAAAGGGGGCCAGAGTTATTTATGACCCCATTGGTGGGCCTCAGGTTATGGAGTTTGCAGGAGCAATGGATCAGAACTGTGATATTTATCTATATGGAGGTATGGATCCCCGACCTACAGTAGTTCCCGAAATTGAGATGACTCAAAAAGCAGCAGTTCTTAGACCCTATTCTGTTTATCAGCATATTTATGATGAGGAACAGAAGGAGAGGGGGATAAAATACATCTATGAAGCTCTTAAGTCTGAAAAAATTAAAATTAGAATTGATAGAACATATCCCTTTGAAGAGTTTCGGGAAGCAATTGAATATCAATTGAAAGGAAAAGGTCGTACAGGGAAGATTGTTATTACACCATAGAGATTAAAGGATAACAAGATTGTGAAAAATTATAACAAGATTGTGAGTGAAAAAGTTAAGTTTGTGTAGGATCTTTACATGGTAGAATGAAAATATAAAAAGGAGAGAGTATGAAAGGGAAAAAATTGCTGATTACAGTTATTCTTATTCTTTGCGCCGTTTTTGTTTTTGCTGGCGGGGACAAGGATGAAGTCGAAAAAACTCAGGAGCAGGTTGTACTTCGGGTAGGGGGATTAAATGCTGTGGATGGATGGAATCCATGGTCTAATAATGCACCCTTTATGTTTGGTACCCCTCTTGTTTTGGAAGGTTTTACTGGTCGGGGACCAGCATCTGATGGGTTTTCAGGACTTCCCCGTATGGCCGATTCCTGGGAAGTTTCAGAGGACGGCCTTGTATGGACAATTCGTTTACACGAAGGAATTACCTTTTCCGATGGTACTCCTGTAACTGCACAAACAGTTAAAGAGTATCTGGATTGGGAGCGAAATGAACCATTGTTATACGGATATTACAGTACTGTAGCAAATATAGAGTCAGTAGAGGTGATTGATGACCTTACTTTTAAATATACCAGTTTTGAACCTATGATTGACTCTGAGATAGCTGAATTCCCAATGATGTTTATTCTTCCACCCCATATTTGGTCTAATCTTGGTGATGATTTGTACGCTTTTGACAACTCCGAAATGATTGGAACAGGTCCTTATGTTATTTCAGAGCATGTTCCGGGCAGTCATATTATCTTTGATGCAAGAGAAGACTACTATCGTGGTAAACCTGTTATTGATCGGATTATTTACAAGGTTTTCGCCAATAATGATGCTCTTGTAAATGCACTTATATCCGGTGAAATAGATTTAACAATGCCTTACCTTCCACCTGAAGTTTATGAAACTTTAGGTGATAATCCGAATATAACATTTAAGGAAAAGTTTCCTTTTAATACATTTGAAATTGCTTTTAATATGTCTGATTATGGTGTTGGAAATGAAGCTGTTAAAGATCCGGCAGTCCGGTTGGCAATTGACCAGGCCATTGATAAAAATCAGATAGTTGATGTTGTGTTTTTGGGTCATGCTACTACAGGTCCCACAAACTGGGCTGTAGGCCCCTATTATGAGGGTAAACTTAATCCTGATTTAAAGATGACGCCTTTCGATCCGAATGCAGCCAGACAAACACTGAAAGATGCTGGCTATGTTGATAGTGATGGTGATGGTATCAGAGAAGATCATAATGGGAAATCTCTGGAGTTTCGCTTAATATATGCTACAGATTATCCAACCTCACAGACAATGACCAGAATGATAGCAGACTGGCTGAAAGAGATAGGGATCAAAGTTGATATTGAAGCAGTAGATTTTGGTACCTGGTACTATTATGTACTTGGAGAGCGTGATTTTGATATGGCGATTGATCTTAGAATTTCCGAAATCGATCCAAGCCAGATGTCTGTGTGGTTAAGCAGTTATGCAGCTGAACCAGGTGGTATTAATACAACAGGAGCTGCTAATCCGGAAATGGATGATCTTGTCTATGGTTTTATGTATACAGTTGATGAAGATCTAAGATGGGAAATGATGTTTGAAGCACAGCGGCTTCTAAATGAAGAGCGCCGGTTTATACTACTGGCAGGGCCTCACCAGATTCAGGCGTACCGGAACGATCGTTTTATCTTTCAATCAGAAGTGACTTATATCGACATTGATCTTGAGGGTGTCCAGGTGGTTAAGTAATAATACATGTAGGGAACAGGCATGCCTGTTCCCTACAGCTATGTCTCTACAATGTATTGAAAGGAGTTTTACACCGATGATCCGGTATATTTTTCAGAAGGTTGTTTTCAGCCTTATTACCTTATTTGTAATACTTACAGTAAACTTTTTTATATTCAGAGTTGTTCCAGGGGATCCTATTTCAATGATGCTGAGTCCTCGTACAAAACCCGAAATAAGGGAGCATATTCGTGAGCAATATGGGGTTGATAAACCATTATGGATAAATACAGAGGCTTTTCCGGAAGAGAAAAAAATATCTGCTTTGTTTGCTACCCAATATTATCATTACTTTTGCAGTTTGGCAAAAGGTGAACTTGGACATTCTTTTAAACAGAAAAAACCTGTTTCTGAGCTAATAGGTCAGAGAGTTGGCCCTACAGTCTTGCTGATATTTACAGGCGAGATTATAGCAATTGTTTTTGGAGTGTTCCTGGGAATGCTGGCAGCCTGGAAGGCAAGGAGTAAGATAGATACTCTTGTTCTTATTACCGGGCTAACTGCCTGGTCTATGCCACCATTCTGGTTAGGTTTAATACTTTTAACTATGGCCCGGGGACTGTTTCCTTCAGGCGGATTTATTACAATTGGTGCTACCTTTTCATCAACAATTGCTATGTGGCTGGATATCGGAAAACATCTTGTATTACCGGCAACAACCATGGCTATACTTCTATTCGGTGCCTATGCCATAACTGTTAGAAACTCAGCTCTGGAAGTATTGGCAGAGGACTATATAAAAACTGCAAAGGCAAAAGGTTTAAGCCAGAAAAGAGTGCTCTGGTCACATGCTTTAAAAAATGCATCCTTACCTTTAGTTACAATGATAGCAATGGATCTTGGTTTTGCTATGGGTGGATCTATTCAAATTGAAACTATCTTCTCATACCCAGGTCTTGGGCGCCTTATGTTTGAGGCTATAATGCAGCGTGATTATCCTGTTCTCCAGGGTGTTTTCCTGTTACTGGCAGTTACATTGATTGCTGCAAAT
>JAOZPU010000197.1:3645-4893 GCA_029932585.1 Spirochaetia bacterium
GGTTGTATTGTTGGATTAAGTTCCGGTTATGCCGGAGGGTGGTTGGATTCATTACTAATGCGGATTACCGACGGTTTTCTTGCTGTTCCTAAAATTCCTCTTATGCTTGTTATAATAACAGTATCCGGTAAGAGCCTTACCAATATAATTCTTGTAATTGGCCTACTTTCATGGCCCTTTACTGCAAGGATTGTACGGGCACAGGTTATGTCTGTTAAAGAGAGGACTTTTGTTCTAAGGGCCAGATCAATTGGTCTTAGCCATCCGGCTATTGTAATTAAACATATTTTTCCCCAGGTTCTGCCTCTAATATTTGCTTCTGCTACATTAGATATTTCCTATGCAATTCTGGCAGAAGCTACATTAAGCTTTCTCGGCCTTGGAGATCCTACCTTAGTCAGCTGGGGAAGTACACTTAATAATGCCTTTACAAGAGGAGCTGTTACAAGGGGAGCATGGTTTTATATAGCTCCTCCTGGAATAGCTCTTGTCCTAATTACACTCAGCCTTGCTTTAATAGGTACTGCTGTGCAGGAAATTATCAATCCACGTCTTGGTTCTCATCATCTTTTTGATGAGCGTAAAATTGTCAGTCTACTTCGTCATGGAATAAAACAGGAGGTAATTATCAATGAAAGCAAATAATATACCTCTGTTGCAGGTTAAGGATCTTTGTGTTGAGTATCATATTCCAGCAGGAGTTTTCAGAGCTGTAGATAAATTAAGCTTTAGTTTGGAAAAGGGTAAATCCCTTGGTATTGTAGGAGAATCAGGCTGCGGTAAAACAACAGCCATGCTTGCTCTCCTGCGATTACTGCCCGAAAGTGGTCGTATTGTGGAAGGGGAAGTCTTACTTGAAGTTGAAGGTGAGCAGAAAGATATTTTAAGACTCTCTCCTTCTGAACTACAGGAATTTAGATGGAATAAAATAGCTATGGTTTTTCAGGGAGCCATGAATGCCCTAAATCCGGTTCGCACTGTAGGTAGCCAGATTCGTGAAGCTCTTATTTTTCATAATTCTGTTCCAAAAAATAAAGTAGAAGAGGAGATAGAACTTCTTCTTGATCTTGTCGGAGTATCCCCTGCATATAAAAACCGCTACCCCCATCAGTATTCAGGTGGAATGAGGCAAAGGGCAATGATTGCCATGGCACTCGCATGCCGTCCGGATGTACTAATTGCAGATGAGCCTACAACCGCTCTGGATATGATGGTTCAGGCACAGATACTTGATCTGTTAAAGAAACT
>JAOZPU010000050.1:0-1424 GCA_029932585.1 Spirochaetia bacterium
TTTTACAGATTTTTTGAAAACTATCAGTGTTTCGAAATGTCTTGTTCCTGGAAAAAGATCTATGAGATGTATCTCCAGGATATCATATTTAGATTTAATTATTTGTGAATCTCTTCTGAGTGTTGCTGGGTCACAACTAATATAAAAAATATAAGGCGCATCCAATTTTTCTATGTAAGAATTTATAAATTTAACACCAGCACGTGGGGGGTCGTATACGACAAGATTCGGTATTGTTGAATTTGAACTATTAAGAGATCTCTTAATTTGATTTACAGGATCTTTTTTATAGAGATCAATATTTATATAGTGCTGATTTTTGTTCTGCATTTTGGGAATTATAATAGGATTCATATTTAAGTCGTATACATTAATATACGCATTTATAAAATTCTTTGACAGGTTCCCGTTTCCACCAAAGATATCCAGAACTAAAAGTTTATTGCTGTTATCCAGATATTTATTATACATTTTTGTAACAAGATTTGTAAGGATAATTCCCATGGCATCATTAACCTGAGTAAAGCCACCTTCTGCATAAGGTTTATTAACAGTTATTTTAGGAGTATTTTCTTCAGGTTTTAGATAAACTTCAATATACCCCTTCTTTTCATTACTTTTATTTACAATTTCTATCCACTTATTATTTTTGTATAGATTTAAAACTGCATCTTTTACAAATGAATTAGACAGCAGACATTCGGATGCATTTATTAAGCTTTTTGAAAAACTGCTTATTAGTCCTAGTTCATTTTTTTCAAGATTGTAGTGAAGCTGTACTCTGTTTCTATATTCAAATCTTTTATCTGCAGGATGTGTTTTAATTTCAAAAGAATCTGGCAACAGTTTTTTAAACATTCTTTTAAGGGATTGGGTTTTGAATTTTAGTTCAGTACTGTAATCTGTATGAAGATACTGACAACCCCGGCATTCATTATAATGTGGGCACTCTGGAATTATTCTAGCCGCAGATTCTATTTCCAGTTTATCTGAGTTTAAGAGCCGTCCAAAAATAACACCCTTTGCTTTTCGATAAATTTCTGCAGTTCCTGTTTCTCCAGGAAGTGTTTTTTCTATAAATGCTATATTGTTTTCTTTTGATACACCTTGTCCCAGAGGATCAATATGTTCAATTATAAATTTGATGTTTTCCATACAAAAGTATTATAGCAGGATTTATGTTTTGTGGTATACTGCTAAAAAATTAGATCAATTAAGAGAGTAGAAATGCGAAGAAAAGAGAAAGAAATAACAGATCAAAAAGAGATAGAACAGATTTTTAAGGAAGCCCTTGTTTGCCGATTAGGGATGTTTGATGGTAAGATGCCATATGTTGTTCCCCTGAATTTCGGTTACAGGGATAATATCCTCTATTTCCATTCTGCGTTGGTTGGCAGGAAGGTAGATATTTTAAAAAAGAATCC
>JAOZPU010000050.1:1524-17298 GCA_029932585.1 Spirochaetia bacterium
ATGGCATACAAGGGAATGTTAATCAGCCAATCCTCTTTCCGATAGTCTGACATAGAACTTCGAACAGCGCATTTTGGTCTATATTTGTTAACATAAGATTTCAAGCTTTTCGACTGTAGATTTTCTGCCGCCTTTACTTCAACAGGAACCACTTTTCCACCCAATTGGAAAACAAAATCTACTTCTGCAACTCCCTTTGCAGCAGTCCAGTAATAAGGGATAATTTTATTATTAGATCTAAACTGCTGAAGCACAAATTGCTCAGTTAAAGCGCCCTTAAACTCCTGAAAAATTGTATTACCATTAAGAATACTTTTAATATCCAACCGGCTTAATGTAGAGAGTAAGCCAATATCCAACAAAAATAGCTTAAATGACCCTGGACTGGCATAGGCTGCTAAAGGAACTGAAGGTTTTGAGATGTGCTCTACTTTATGAATCAATCCACAATCAATAAGCCAGGCTAAGGCAAGTTCGTATTCCCGTGCTCTTGCTCCCGACTTTATTAATCCATAAATAAATTTCTTCTGTTCCCTGGCCAGTTGTGCCGGGATAGAATTCCACAAAAGTCTTATCCTTGGAACAACTCTCGAAGGTGCATGTCTAGAAAAATCCTGTTCATAGGCCATAAGTATATTGTTATGAATGGATCTTACCTCGGAATAGTCTGACCGGGTAGAAAAAGCTGCTACAGCTTCAGGCATTCCCCCAACAAAATAATATTGTTTTAATGCCTGAACATATTTCATCTTAAAAGTGCTAATAAGGCCCATATCCTGTTGTTCCAGAAGTTTATTCAAATTCTCATGCTGCATAGCTAACATAAATTCGGTAAAATCCAGGGGATGAAGGTCCAGGAATGAAACCTTACCTACTGGAAATGATGTCCCGGGATGCAAAGCAACCCCCAGCAAGGATCCTGCTGCTACAATGTGGTACTCAGGGGCTTCTTCATAAAAGTATTTAAGTGAAGTCAATGCCCTGGGAACTTCCTGAACCTCATCAAAAATAAGTAAAGTATTATGGTGTTCTATAGTTAGTTCTGTTTCTATCTGTAAGGCAGCAATTATTCCGGGTATTTCGAAGCTGCCATTAAATAACTGCTCCATACGTTCGTTGTTTTCGAAATTGATATAGGCATATTTCGTATATTGAGTTTTTCCAAACTCTTTCATAAGCCAGGTTTTTCCCACCTGTCTGGCACCACGGATAATTAATGGTTTTCTTGTAGTAGAGTGCTTCCAGGAGATAAGATCTTTCAGAGCAGATCTAAACATTATTATCCTCCATTGGTATATAAATAAGGATATGATAAATAATCACATAAGTCAAATGACTTTTTGGCTAATTATCACATTTATCAAAGGACTTTTCGGCAATACTATCTGTATTATGAAAAATTTGTAGTATTTTTTCGTTTTCAGGTGGAATCCTAACCGGTTGCTGATTTTCACTCTATAAAAACAGTTTTGTCATTCGGTTGCTGAGTGGTTTTGCTCCGCAAAATTGTATCGAAGCACCGGGTTTAGAATAAGCATCAAGATGTGTGAAGTAAAACATCTTGACGCAGTTATATTTTAGTATTATTATTTATATATGAGAACAACTCTTACATTAGATGATAACTTGTTACAGAATTTAAAAAAGAAGGCTGTGGAGTATAATATTCCTTTTAAAACTATTGTAAATCAGACACTGCAGCGAGGACTGGAAGTAATGGAAGCAGCCCCCAAACTGGAAAAAAAATACAAGACTCAAGGCCGCTCCTTAAAAGCAAAATCAGGTTATGACCTGAATAAATTAGGTCAGATTATTGATGAAATGGAAGATGAAGCACGGTTTAATGGAAAATTATGATACTGCCCGATGTTAATATTCTTATCCATGCTATAAATACAGAGTCTCCTTTGAATAAACATATTTCCGGATGGTGGGATAATTGCCTTTCAGGTTCAACTCCCATTTATTTACCCTGGGTTGTAATTTTAGGTTTTGTAAGGATAAGTACTAACAGGCGAATATTTGATGCTCCTCTCTCTCTGGAGGAAGCTTCCGGTTATATTAATTCATGGCTTAGTCAGCCGCCTGTAAGCACTATTTCTCCGGGAGAAGGCCATTGGCCATTAGTTGAAAAACTTTTAAAAGAAGCCGGTACAGCTGGTAATCTTACAACAGATGCGCATATAGCAGCTTTAGCTATCCAATGGGATTGTAAAGTTTATTCTACAGATACAGACTTTGCACGCTTTTCCGGGGTTAAATGGAAACAACCTTAAACTGTATCTGCTAAAAGTAATAAATTTATAAGGAATTTATTATGACCTTAATATTATTATGAAACACTATTCTGAGGAAGATAAATGGGATTATAATAAAAAAATGGTAGAAAAAACTCTGGTTTTTAAAGTAAATATTGATAATTTATCTGTGAAAAAATCAGGATAACAAAAGGATAATCATATGATATTACTAATACTGTTAATACTCCTAACGGGAGTCCTTGTGTTTAATACTATTGCATACAGAGATGCCCCTTCTTCAAACTCAAAAGAAACATTTACACCTTCACCTGTTTCCAAAGAAGCAATAAATCGTTTTTCGCAATTTATTCAGTTAAAAACAGTTACCTATAACGACTATTCACAGATAGATATGGAGGAGCATAGAAAGGTTGAAGGGTTTTTTAAAGAAAACTTCTCCCTGTGCAGTAAAACTCTTAACCTGACAAAACTAAATGATTTTGCCTATATTTTTCGTTGGGAGGGTAGGGATAGCAGTAAAAAACCTGTTCTTTTTATGGCCCATTTTGATGTTGTTCCTGTTCAGGATGAAGGGTGGGATTTCTCTCCATTTAGCGGAGAAGAAATAAATGGACACATTCTTGGCCGTGGAACACTGGATACTAAAAATTCTCTTCTTGGTATTCTGGAATCTGCAGAAAAACTAATTGAAGAAGGTTTTACTCCGGAATCTACAATTTACTTTGCATTTGGTGGTGATGAAGAAGTTATGGGTCTTCAGGGTGCTGTCAAAATAGTAGAACACTTTAAAGATCAGGATATAAATTTTGATTGGATTCTGGATGAAGGTGCTATAATTGCAGAAAATATGCTTACCATGACAGATAAACCTCTGGCTTTAATTGGAATATCAGAGAAAGGTTTTGCAAATGTGCGACTTGTTGCCCATGGAGAACCGGGACATGCTTCTATGCCCCCGGAGCATACTGCAGCAGGGCTAATAGCCAGAGCAGTTTACAGGCTTGAAAATAATCCTTTTCCAGTAAAACTAACGAAAACTGTAAGAGAATTTTTAAAGTCACTTATTCCTCATGTAAGCTTTTCCCTGGCTTTAGTATTCAGTAATCTTTGGCTTTTTTCTCCTGTAGTTAAATTGTTATTTAAGAAAAGCCCAAAAACAGCAGCAATGGTTCGGACTACACAGGCTGCAACAATATTAAGTGGAAGTAAAAAAGATAATATTCTTCCCGATAAAGCAGAAGCTATTGTTAATGTAAGGATAATACCCGGGGAGACAAAGTCTGGGGTATTAAAAAGAATGCAATCTGTAATAAAAGATTCATCGGTTACAGTGGATTTTATGAATGAAAATGATGCAAGTAATCCTGTAAGTGAATCAAGCAGTATTTCTGATGGCTATTTGAAATTAAAATCTACAATAAATAAAGTATACCCGGAAGGAATTGTCTCTCCTTTTCTGGTTACGGCAACAACAGATTCCCGGCATTACAAAGATATTACAGATAATATCTATCGTTTTGTCCCCATGGTTTTAACCAGTGCAGATCTAAAGAAAATACATGGCTTCAATGAATCAATTTCTATAGAAAATTATACTTTAATAATTAACTTTTTTACCGAGCTGATGAAAACTATTTAAAGATGGAAAGGAGTTATAATTAGCAACAAACGTATTGACATTGTAATTACACGTAGTTATATTTAAAAAAGGTGGCAAGGATAATGAGATATGAATGGAATCAGAATAAAAACTTTGTAAACCAAAAGAAACATGGAATAAGTTTTGATGAAGCAATAGAAGTATTTGATGATCCTTTACACATATCTATTCTTGATGAGAAATATTCGTATTTTGAGGAAAGATGGATAACGGTAGGAACTACAAATAACATAAGTATTTTAGTCGTTGTTAATCTTTTTTTCAGTGATGAAGGTGAAGAAGTAATAAGGGTGATCTCGGCAAGGGAGGCTACAAATAATGAAAGAAAAAAATATGAAGGAACATGAAGAAGTTTTTGAGATGAAACAGGAATACGATTTCTCTAAAGGTATTCGTGGTAGGTTTTATACTCCTAAAAAGAAATCAACAACTATACGTCTTGATGATGATATAATCCTCTATTTTAAGAAGGTCGCAAGTGAGAAAAAAATAGGCTATCAAACCCTGCTTAATTCAGCTCTCCGGGAATATATCAATCATCATATTTCTTTATAATTAATAAGTGCTTTAATTCATTTTCACTCTATCCCGACCATCTTTTTGTTAACAAGTTTCCTTACAACTCTTGTGTCCAGTATTCCGGCTGGTACAGGATTTTCTTCTGACTCTATAACTGGAATTTGCTCTCTTCCTAATTGTTTAAGTGTAATTAAAGCATCTTCAAGAGATACTGATTTTATTAGTAGATTATGTGTTGGATCAATAATATCTTTAGCTAAAATCCAGTCCCATGTATCCTGGGAAGCAATAAGTTGTTTTAAGTCATTCATAGTTATCATTCCGATAGTTTTATTGTCCTTATCTACAACAGGAAGGCTAAAATATTCACTTTCCGTAAAATAGGATACAAGTGTTGCTACTGAATCAGTTTCTTTAATAATAGGTGTGTCTTTTTGAAGCACCTCTTCCAGAGTCAGTTTTTCAATAATATCTTCTTCTGTAATATTTTTACCCGATTCTTTTGCAAGTTTTACAGCAATTTTAACCATAGTAGGTCCAATAATCTGTACTATAAAGGTTGTTGCTGTTACTCCTGAAATAATAATATCTCCCAGATTGATGCCATCTGCAAGTACAAGGTTGTTAAGATGCTGGCTGGCCATTATCGATAGACCTATAGCAACTCCTCCCTGTGCAAATAACCCCATTCCCGTATATTTTTGAACTACAGGATCTGCTTTTGTAATCTTTGCACCAAACCAGGCTCCAAGCATTTTACCTGCACTTCTGAAAAATACATATAGACCAACTATAATCCAAAGGAATCCGGGCATATTATTCAGGGTTAAACGTGCACCTACCAGAACAAAAAACAAGACATAGATGGGGGAAGCAAAACTTCGTATAAGGCTGAACAGCTCTTCACTCCTTTTTGGGGCCATATTGGTTATAACAATACCAAGAGTCATTGTTGCAAGAATTACATCAAGATCAAGCATAAGAGATAAAGCAATTACAATTAATAATGTACCAATTGTAAAGACCATTGTCCGTGTCTTATCACTGCTGAATCGGACAATCATATTCATAAAAACCCCAGCTGCAGCTCCAAGTGCAACGGCACCAAAGAGTTCAATGCTTATTGAAATTAACTGAGTGGAAATTGAAGTATCACCGCCAATTATCATCTGTGCGGCTCCTGTTCCAAGGCCGTAAAGAGTCATAGCCAGGGCGTCATCCAGGGCGACAATAGCAATTATTGTGGTAGTTAAAACTCCTTTGGATCTGTATTCCCAAAGTACATCCATTGTTGAGGCAGGATCGGTTGCAGAAGCTATGGCTCCAAAAACTATCCCTCCGGCCAAAGCTGCAGCAAAGTTTTTGGTAAAAATATAAAGGACCAGACTGATTGAAATTGTTACCAAAGTAAAAGCCAGGATCCCTTCTCCGAAGAGTATTGCAGAAAACTGCTTCCCGTATTTTTTCATGGTGCTGCCATGCAGCTCTCCACCGACGAGAAATCCAATTATACCCAATGCAAAAAAATTAAAATTCTTTAGAGAGGAGATAACATCACTATTTATAAAGTGAAGACCGCTTTTCCCAATAATTATACCAATAACCAGGTAGCCGAGAACCTGGGGAACTTTAATCTTTTGGAAAAACCAGGCCCCTGCTATTCCTCCAAACACTGCAAGGCCTAAAATTAGTAAAATACTTGAAGATGAATTTAGCATAATCTACACTCCTTTGGTTAGATAATTATAAATTTTCAAAGGATCATTCTGTATAAGTAAATCAGTTCTGAATGTTTCATCTTTTAAAAGTTTACTAATAGAGGAAAGAAGCTTTAGATATTCCGCATGCTGATTTTGAGCTGCGGCAACCATAAAAACTATTCGTACAGCTTTATCATCCAGGGTTTGGTAATCTATAATATCAGTTTTATTAATTGCAGCAGATACTACAATATCTCTTACAGAGTTGTCCCGTATATGAGGGATTCCAATACTAAGCCCAATTCCTGTACTCATTAAGTTTTCCCTGTCCCAAATAGCTTTTTCAAGTTTTTTTCTGTCTTTAACCTGGGGTGCTTCTGATATATTATTAATTAATGCAGTGAGAATATCTCTCTTTGTTGAAAAATTAGTAACCAGAACTCTTTCCGGGGCAAGAAGATGTTTCAGATCGCTTAAGCTGCTGTTTATAAGCTTATTGCTTTTTAATCGTTCATTAACCCAGTGATCTATCTCACTCTTTCTAAATCTCCATACATTTCCAAGTTTCCCGGCTGGGATATCACCTTTTTGGGCCCAGTCGTATATTGTTCTTTCGGAAATTTTGATATATTTTGCTACTTCTTCAATAGTTAAGATAGTATCGTCCATAATTCGCTCCTATATGTTTTAAAAATACATCCAATGTTAATAGATGTCAATAGATACTACTGAATGTATTTAAAAATGAAAAATAAATTAGTTGGAAGAAAATATTATAAAAATTACAAAAATGTAATATATAAGTAAGGTTGCTGTAATGCCCCGGATATAATATATCTTAAAAATAACTTAACTTTTGATGGAGCTATTTATGACTGAAGATGTATCAGGTGCTGTAGTTGATGTTGCAGGAACAGGGCAAAAGGTTGAAAAGGTTTCCGGACTTATTTCCAGCCTTAGAACTGAAATACAAAAAATTATTGTAGGTCAGGATTACCTGATTGACCGGTTGATAATTGGTTTGTTATGTAATAATCATGTTCTTATAGAAGGTGTTCCTGGTCTTGCAAAAACTCTCTCTATAACTACACTTGCTAAAACTTTAAATCTTGGATTTCACAGAATCCAGTTTACTCCTGATCTGCTTCCTGCCGATCTTATTGGTACCTTGATCTACAATCCTAAAACAGGAGAGTTTACAACAAAAAAAGGACCTGTTTTTTCAAATATAATTCTTGCAGATGAGATCAATCGTGCTCCTGCAAAGGTTCAGAGTGCTCTTCTTGAGGCCATGCAGGAACGTCAGGTAACTATTGGAGATGAGACCCATAAGCTGGATAATCCATTTATGGTTCTTGCTACTCAAAATCCTATTGAGCAGGGTGGAACCTATCCCTTACCTGAAGCCCAGGTAGACAGGTTTATGCTCAAGTTAAAAATTACATATCCGGGAAAGGCCGATGAGCTTCAGATATTGCAGCGTATGGCAAAGTCCAATCCAAATACAGAAGTTAATTCTGTTTTAGGATCAGAAGATATTCTTATGCTTCGGAATCTTACAGATGAAATATATATGGATGATAAGATAAAGGAATATATTGTAAACATTATTGATGCAACAAGAAATCCGGAAGATTATGGTCTGGAACTGGGAAATTACATCCAGTATGGAGCTTCTCCCAGAGCTACAATTTATTTAACTATGGCTGCCAGAGCCTTTGCACTTCTTCAGGGACGGGGTTATGTCACTCCTCAGGATGTTAAATCTATTGGACTGGATGTACTTAGGCACAGGGTCATAATAAGTTACGAAGCTGAGGCAGATGAAAAAACTCCTGAAGATATTATTCAGGCAATTTTTAATGTGGTGGAAGTACCATGATTTCCCGGGATCTGGCAAAGAAGATTCGCTATATTCAAATTACTACCAGCAGAGCTGCTAACAGTACCTTTGCCGGGGAGTATGAAAGTGTTTTTAAAGGGCAGGGCATAGAGTTCGATGAAGTAAGGGAATATCAGGCTGGAGATGATACAAGAGCTATAGACTGGAATGTAACAGCCAGGACAGGTGTTCCATATATTAAACGCTTTGTCGAAGAAAGAGAACTAATTGTTATGTTTCTTGTTGATATGAGTGGTTCCGGTGTTTTTGGAAGTATTGAGAAAACAAAAAATGAGATTGCTGCTGAAATTTGCTCTTTACTTGCATTTTCTGCTATTAAAAATAATGATAAGGTTGGGCTAATAGTTTTTACAGATACAGTTGAATTTTTCCTTCCTCCTGAAAAAGGTACCAGGCATGTGCTGCGCCTTATAGAAGAAATCCTTAACTTTAAACCAGAAGGGGTAAAAACTGATATTGGCGCAGCTCTGGATTATCTTGGTAGAGTGAGCAGCAAAAAAACTGTAGCTTTTCTAATATCAGATTATTTAGACAGTAATTATGAACAAAAACTCAGGGTAATGAATAAGCGTCATGACCTTATAGCTGTTACAATTAGTGATCCAAGAGAAGTTGATTTGCCAAAGGTTGGTATTGTTAGACTCCTGGATTCAGAAACAGGTGAAGGTATTGTTATTGATACAAACAGTGATAAAGTTCGCAGATGGTACAGGACAAAAGCATTGGAAAGAAAAGATAAATTAAAAAGAACCTTTTTTACATCCGGTATAGATCAGATTGATATACAAACAGATAGAGACTACTTAAAAAGTATTACAACATTTTTCTTAAATAGGGAAAGGCGGCTTAAAAGGTGATGTGGAGTATTAAGAAATTATTTTTAGTATTGATACCAGTTATAATCCTTGTTTCCTGTACTGGAGAACTTGAAAGTTTTAGAACTGAAAATTATGAATATACAAATAGTTTTTCCAAAGGGCCTATTTCTCTGGAGATGAAGGTAGATGCTGTTGATATAAATACATCCGAAAATATAAAAGTATATTTAGAGGGTACAGCTGCAGATGGATGGAAACCTTCTTTTTCTACGATTGAGGGAGATTTAGATAAATTTACTGTAGTAGGAGTCGCTGATACGCCACCCCGTTTAGGGGATAATGGTTCAATAGAAATTAGTCGAACCATTATTTTGAAACCATTTTTATCCGGAGAATATAGCATCCCCCCCTTGGCACTTGATTATAGTGATAAAGATGATAATAAAGGGACTCTTTTATCTACCTCTGTTCCCATTAGTGTTACAAGTTTATTACCGGAAAATACTGAGAACCTACAGGTTAAGGCTATTCAGGAACCTAATACTGTTAATTATGTAAAACTGGTTCTATATATTTCAATTGCTATTTTTATACTTGGTGGTATTTTACTGATAGTCTATTTTCTTCGTAAGCGAAAAAGAGAGAGGCTTATACCTGAAATACCGCCCTTTGAAGAGGCCTTTGCTAAACTTAATATTTTACTTAATAAAAATCTCCCGGAACTTGGGATGTTTAAAGAGTTTTATATACAACTGAATTTAATTGTTAGAATTTATATTGAAAAACAATTTGCCCTAAGAGCACCGGAACAAACTACTGAAGAATTTTTACAGGATCTATCTGTTTCTGATAAAATTACTGGAGAATTTAAGAAGAGTTTAAAAAACTTTCTAATTCATTCAGATCTTGTTAAGTTTGCCAGACATAAACCCGTTGAAGATGAAATTAAGGACTCTATTGAATCCTGTAAAAACTTTATAAAAGTTACAGGAGAGATATTATGATATTTCAGGATCCTTATGCATTTATACTTCTATTAGGAATTCCTTTAATTTACCTGATACGTAAAATGAAAAATAAAAAAGTACATTTAGGAATTCCTTTTCCTCTAGTCTCTATTTCAAAAGATATTCCCAAATCAATTCGTCAGAGATTATTGTTTGTTAAACCTTTATTACTAATAGTTGCTCTGATTTTCCTTGTAATAGCACTTGCCAGACCTCAATATGGAATGGAAGAAGTTAAAACAATTAATAAAGGAATTGCTATCGAGATGATAGTGGATCGATCTGGTAGTATGGGTGCAGGTATTCGATATGACGGGAAAAATATTACCCGACTTGATGCAGTAAAACTGGTTTTTACAAATTTTGTTCTGGGTAACGGGAAGGAGTTAAAAGGACGATCCAATGATCTCCTTGGACTGGTTAGCTTTGCCAGATATGCAGATACTGTTTACCCCTTATCATTGTCTCATACAACCATAACAGGGTTTTTGAATAATATATCATTGGTAGAGAATAGAAATGAAGATGGAACAGCTATTGGTGATGCTCTTGCGTTAGGTGCTGCAAGGCTTAAAACAGTTGAAGAAGAATTGGACAGCCAGGAAAACAAAATTGGTTATATAATCAAGAGTAAGGTCATTATTCTGTTAACAGATGGCCAGAATAACTGGGGTAGGTTGGCACCTCTTGAAGCTGCAGAACTTGCCAGGGATTGGGGTGTTAAAATATATACAATTGGTATTGGTGGTGAAGATGTTAATACCTTAACTCAAATGGCAAACATAACCGGAGGAAAATATTTCTCTGCAGATACTGTTCAGGGATTAACAAAAATTTATGAGGTAATTGATGGTCTTGAAAAGAGTGAAATTGAATCTGTAAAATATATGGATTATAAAGAAGCATTTTTACCTTTTGCAATAGCAGCTTTTATTTCAATTATTTTCTATATTATTCTGTCTGCTACACTGTTAAGGAGGATCCCTTAATTATGATATTTCGTTTTATTAGTCTGACAAATATAAATTACCTATGGATTCTCCCTATATTAATTCTACTGTTTGTTTATAATCACAGAAAAAGGAAAACAGCACTTTTAAACTTTGTACATAATAATTACCTTCAAAAAATATCTTCTCTTGTGGATAATAGAAAAAGAAGATTTGAGCAGATTCTCCTTATATTATCTATTGTATTTATTATTTTAGCTATAGCCAGACCTGGATGGAATCCTAAACCTGTTACTGTTCAGCGTAAGGGCAGAGATGTGGTTTTTATACTGGATATATCTAAAAGTATGCTGGCAGAAGATTTGCTACCAAATAGGCTTGAGCGGGCAAAAACTGAGATTATTGATACTATGTCCAGGCTTTCCGGAAGCAGGGTTGCGCTTCTTGAGTTTGCAGGAGCCTCTGTTATAAAGTCCCCTCTTACAACAGACTATGCTTTTTTTAGATCTGCTGTTGAAAGCCTTTCTGTTAATGATATTGCCAGAGGGGGGACAATGATCGGGGATGCTTTGAGAGAAGCTATGACCCAAATTTTGGATCCTAAGGAAAAGAATTTTAAGGATATAATTCTTATAACAGATGGTGAGGATCATGAAAGTTTTCCTGTTGAAGCTGCAAAAGCTGCAGGTGAACAGGGTGTCCGATTAATTATTATTGGTCTAGGTGATGAAAACCAGGGGACAAAAATACCTGTAATTGATGCTGATGGAAAGAAAGAATTTCTTACATATAATGGGGAAGAGGTCAGGAGTAAACTGGATGCAGATACTCTTAGAGCCATGGCAGCTGCTACCCCTGGAGGAAAATATTTAAATGTTGGGACAGGAGCTTTTGATCTTGGAGAAATATATCTTCGTCTAATAGCCAGTGCAGAAAAAAAAGAGCTTCAGGGAGATGTAATTATGAAATATCAGGAGCTATTTCAGATTTTTATTCTTATATCTTTTGTTATATTACTAATTGTATATTACAAGCAGGAGGATTATTCCTGATATGTTAATAAAGCATGTTACATGGTGGATGTTTTTTATTCTTTTATTACTTTTTCCTTCTCTTTTAATTTTTCCTATGGGATCCAGGGAGAATATTATTAATGGTAACAATTTATATAAAGAGGGAAATTTTGAAGATGCTGTTTTAGAATATACTGAAGGCCTGACAAAAAAATCTGATTATAATCTTTATTATAACAGAGGAGTTTCTAACTATAAATTGGGTCAGTTTGATAAATCCTTTTCTGATTTTGAAGATGCAGCAACCTATGCAAATACCAATAAGGATCAGATAAAAGCTGTTTATAATGCAGGGAATAGTAATTTTATGATGGCGGAAACCGTGAAAACCGAAAATCCTGGACAGGCTGTTGACTATTATTCAAAGTCCGTTTTTCAGTTTGAGAGAGTTTTGGAACTGGACCCTGATAATGCGGATGCTTCCTATAATCTTGAATTATCCAGACTACGGCTTGATGAAATTAAACAGCAGGAAAATGAAGAACAACAGGAAGGAGATCAGCAATCTGATAATGAATCTGAAGATGGTCAGCAGGATGGAGAGAAGCAAAAGAGTCAGGATGGTTCTCAACAAGAAGACCAGCAACAACAAGATCAACAACAGCAACAACAAGACCAGCAACAGCAACAACAAGATCAACAACAAAATCAGGAAGCTGCTGAAAATAGCGAATCATCATATTTATCTAAAGATATATCACCAGAGGACATCCTTAATGAAGAGGCCAGAAGAGAGGAAGCAGTTCAGCTTATTATAAGCAGTGGTTCTGGTGAGACAGTTGATAAGGATTGGTAGGATGAAAAAAATATTCTTATTTATGGCTGCTGGTTTATTTTTTTTAGCAACTAACTTATTTGGTTCAGATATTCAAATTGTTGCAGTAGTAGAAAAAGATGTTCTTAGCATAGGAGAGTCTTTTATATATCAAATTCAGATAAAAGGAAGTGATCAAGCCTCTGGCTTCCCGGAAGATGAGTGGAGTGATTCAAAGTTTAAAAATAATTTTAATGTAGAATTTCTTGGAGGTCAAAATAACAGTAGTCGTCAGGTAAGCATTATTAATGGTCGTAGAAAAGAGATAATTAATACTGCATATATTATATCCTGGTCTTTAACCCCATTAACAGCTGGTACTCTAATAATTCCTTCGTTAACACTAACTATCGAAGGAGATAAATATTCCACAAGACCTATAAAAATTGAATCTAAAGAAGCTGAGGAGAGTGAAAATTTTGAACTCAAGGTTACACTGGATAAAGATACAGCATTTGTTGGAGAGCCTTTATTAGTTACATTTACCTGGTACATAGGTATGAATATAAAAGATTTTAACTACTCTGTTCCTTTTTTTCAAAATAGTAATTTTACTTTTCTGGATTCTTCAGATACAAATCCGGATCCTTCAAATTTGATACAATTTCCTGTTGATGGGGTAACTGTAATGGGTGAACAGGGTAAGGGAACCTTTAAGGGAAAAACTTTTACAACTGTTACATTTAGTAAGCTTGTTATACCTAAAGTGCCTGGTCAATACAATATTCCAAAATCAGTAATTTCTGTAAGTGCGGAAATTTCAAGTAGAGGAAGAGGTTCTGATCTATTTAGTTCTTTTTTCTCCTCTTTTTCTCCTGAATATGCTCAGTTTACTGTCCCTTCAAATGATTTATCATTAAATGTTAAGGCTCTTCCCTCTCTTGGTAAACCAGATAACTTTAATGGTTATATAGGAGAATTAAATATAGAAACCAGTGCCAGCCCTCTGGATGTAAGAGTTGGTGATCCTATTACTTTAACTATGAAAATTAGTGGACCTAAAAATATTGCAGACTGGGATGCACCAGACCTTAATAAGCAGTATGAATTGTCTGCAAATTTTAAAATGCCTTCCAGTATATCAGCAGGGAAAATTGATGGAGATAGTATTGTTTTTACACAAACAATTAGATCTTTAAATGATACTGTAACTCAAATACCCCCCTTGGAAATCCCTTATTTTGATGCAGAAAAGGGTATTTATAGTATTGCCAGTTCTAAAGCAATACCTATAACTGTTGCCAAAGGGTCTGCAGTAAGAATGGAAGGATCTGATATTTCTAATTCCAATGATATGCAGCAGGATATTGTTCTGGCATCTAATAATGGGATTAACTTTAATTATGAAGATATAGATATACAAAAAAGTCAGAAATTTGGTCTAAAAGTTTTGACAAGATTTCCCATTATCCTGGCTTTAATAATTTTCCCATTAGTTTTCTTAGTAGTATTAGTATTAAGACTAACAAAAAAAAGAAACTATTTTAATGGTAAAAATAATAGGAAAAAAACTTTATCTGAATTAAAAAAAGACTTAAAAGAGATTAAATCTAATTTGGGAATTTCCTCCCAGGGAGCTGGTGGTAAGATAAATATACTTTTCAAAAAATTTATGTCAAGCAAAATATCAACTGGCAAAGAGTTTGTTAGTGAAGAGGATCTAAAAACCTGGCTTAATAATAAAAATTTGAAAGTAGATGATTTTTCTTTAATATTTGAACTTTTTACTATTCTTGATGAAATACAATATGCAGGAGTATTATTAAAGGATACTGATTATAAACTTCAAATTGAAAGCTTAATTGATAAGGTTCTGCTGGCTGTGGAAGATTTTGAAGGGAGAGTTTAATAATGAAAAAAAGTGGTTTTTTAATTATAATTATTAATTTTCTTATTCTCACACATATTTTTTCATTAGATAGTAAACTAAATATTGAATTATTAAATCAGGGGAATGATCTCTTCCAGCAAGCTGTAAATATTGAAACATCGAATCCCGGGGAGGCTCAATCTCTCTATGAAGAGTCTTTAATTAGATATTTACAAATTGCAGAAGATATACAAAATGGAAAACTATTCTATAATATTGGAAATATTTATTTTCATTTAGATGATATAGGAAGAGCTATACTTTTCTATAAAAAAGCAGCACTTTTAATGCCAGGAGACAGTAATTTAAAAGAAAATCTGGAAGCTGCACGAGCACTGAGGGTGGATACATTAAATGAAAAGGAAAGTATTAGGATTTTAAAAACAATATTTTTTATTCATTATAAATTGTCTACAACAGTTAGAGCTCTGCTTTTTGTTGCTTTTATTACATTTGCCTGGATTAGTGCTGTATTTCTTCTTTTTAAGAAGAAAATTCCTTCCTCCCTGTTTCAGGTTTTTACTTCAACAACTTTAGTTTTCGCTTTTCTGGCTCTTGTTTTTTTGGGATCTATAATGATCGATACAATAAAAATACAAACTCATCCTGAAGGGGTTATTACTGCTGATGCTGTAATTGCACGAAAGGGTGATGGGCTAAGTTATTCTCCATCTTTTGAGGATCCCCTTCATTCAGGTTTGGAATTTACTCTTTTAGATGAACGTACAGGTTGGTATTATATAGAAATATCTGATAATACCAGAACCTGGATACCTGCTAACGCAGCTTCGTTAATTGTACTTAATTAGTTTAAATTATATACAACCATAACTTGTTTTTACATGAAGCCTTTTGCCCCAAAAGCTATCTTCAGCGTCTATCGTTGATCCTTCGAGGTTTTTGTGGATATTTTCGCGTATATGGAAAGTAATTTCATTAACAGTTTCTATAATATCATTCTCCATAGGGTCTCTTAAATCTACTTTGAGGGTTGGTCCACCGCAACCCACCCCTGAAGAACATATGGTTATTGTAAAATTTTCTTTTTCAGAGCTTTCTAGCATCTCTTTCATCATCTCTGCTGCTGAAGGTGTTACTGTAAACATTAGTTTTTTCCTTAACATATAATTATTATTTTTTATAATAATATACAGCTTTATTAAATGTAAAGTAGAGTAAAGCTCCAATGGAAGCTCCTG
>JAOZPU010000198.1:0-2557 GCA_029932585.1 Spirochaetia bacterium
AGTATACCTCTGGTTAATAATCCGTTAAAAAAGAACATAGGTAAACTAAAAAGATTAAGAATAAGAAAATATGTAGTTAAAGTTTTTCTGAATATCTCTTTTTCTGCATCTTCATTACTTAAAAGTATAATTATTGGTGGCCCGCTTAAGGAAACACTGCCATTTAATAATCCACTAAAAACTCCGGCAATAATATCACCTGGTATTTTGTATTTTATCTTTATTCGGACTCCAAACACCATTAAAATTGATGAAACAAGAACTACCAGGCCTACTACCATTTTTAATAAATTATTATCTACAAATTTAAGCATTAAAATCCCAAATAGAGTTGAAATAAATCCGGATAATGCCAATATTATAATTCTATTTTTATTAAAAGATCCTTTAAGATTTATGTAGAGTACTAAATTCATCAAAAATGTGAATAGAATCAACATCGGAACAAACTCTTTTAACGGCAAAAAGAGACTCAAAAGAGGTACTGCTATTAATGAAAAACCAAAACTGGTCATTCCCTCAACCATACTTGCAAACAAAATGATTAAAAATGACATAAAAAATATCAGCATTATTGTCCCTTTTAAATGAACTTAGAGGATTCTATGAAACATAAACCCTTGGAACTCTCTTGTTCACATTACACGTAATTTCATAAGAAATTGTATCCAGCATACCGGCAAGATCCTCCGCTGTCTGAGCATCAGGACCTTCACCAAAAAGAATGGCTTCATCGTATAGATCAACATCTGTATCCGGACCAAGATCAATTAATAACTGATCCATACAAACCCTTCCTGCTACCTTATATTGCCTGGCATTAATCAATATTATCCCCTTAGAGGAAAGCAGTCTGTTGTATCCATCACCATATCCAACAGGAAGAGTTGCTATATAAGTTTCCCTATCTGTTACATAAGTTGCTCCATAAGACAGGGGCTGGCCGGCTGGAACTTTTTTAATAAATACAATTTCTGTGCGAAATTCCATTACAGGTTTTACTGCCAGGGTTCTTTCCTGATCAGGCCCGGGATAATATCCATAGAGAATTATGCCAGGCCTTACCATATCAAGGAAGCTTTCAGAATATCCAACTATAGCTGCAGAATTTGAAGCATGAACAATACCCGGATCAATTCCTGCACCTTTAATCTTTTCTACAGCTTCTTTAAATTTCAATAGTTGATCATTAGTCATAGGTTTTGAGGGTTCATCAGCACATGCAAAGTGGGTAGAAACCCCTTTCAGGTTTACATTGTCCAGAGATTTGATAAGTTTAGCCAGATCCACAGCCTGTTCAGGCTTACACCCTATTCGACCCATACCTGAGTCTATATGAAGGTGAATATCAAGAACACGACCCTGATTTTTAGCCTCTTTATTTAATCCCTTTATATAAGCTCGGTCTGCTACAAAGGGCTGAATACCATTACTAACAATATCAGGAAACTCATTGGGGCTTGTCAGTGTTAGTAGTAATATTTGAATTGTTAAATTACTTTTTCTAAGTGCAACTCCCTCACCTACTGTAGCAATGGCAAAATAACTTACACCCTCTTCTATTGCAATACTGCATAACTCATTGGCTCCATGGCCATATGCATCTGCCTTAATTGCAGCGCAAACCAGTTTTTCTCTGCCCACCTGATTTCGAACAAGTTGTATATTATGTCTAAAATTATCTGTATGAATAATAGCCCTGGTTGGTCTCATATTCTACCGCCTTAATAACCCGTAATATTTATGAATAGTATAATATCAAACACGGAAATTCAATATAAGAAATTTTTCAAATTCCTACCGGTATGGAACAATCGGGTGTATAATAATTATTAAGAAATGAATTTTTTCTATTGACATTTATTCTCATTATATATATTTTATTATATATAATAATGATTACTATTAAGGAGATAAATATGGAAAATCAAGAATTAAACATGCCCCTTCTGGGAGACGCTTTCCCGGAATTAAACGTACAGACAACACATGGCCCCATGAACATTCCCGGAGATTACAAAGGTAAGTGGTTTGTTCTATTCAGTCATCCGGCTGATTTTACACCGGTTTGCACAACAGAATTTGTAGCATTTCAAAACAGATATGACCAATTCAAAGAATTAGGCTGTGAGCTTATAGGAATGTCTATTGATCAGGTATTTTCACACATTAAATGGGTAGACTGGATTAAAGAAAAACTGGATGTAGAAATAAAGTTTCCAATAATTGCAGCAAATGATTCAATAGCAATGAAATTAGGAATGCTCCACCCAGGCAAAGGAACAAATACAGTAAGAGCTGTCTTTATTGGTGACCCGATGGGAAAAGTAAGACTTGTTCTCTACTACCCACAGGAAGTTGGCAGAAACATGGATGAAGTTTTACGGGTTGTTAAGGCTCTGCAGATTTCAGACAAACAAGGTGCTATGGCAGCAGGCTGGCCGGAAAATGAGCTTATTGGTGATAGAATTATTGTTCCACCAGCATCTAATGTAAAAGATGCAGCAGAAAGGCTGGACAAATACGAAGGTTACGACTGGTGGTTCTGTCATAAACC
>JAOZPU010000198.1:2657-4836 GCA_029932585.1 Spirochaetia bacterium
GGGCTGGTCGGAAGCAAGCTTCCTGCTCGCCCATGCAACCGGGGGCTGGATCTACAGGATTTAATAACCTGTTTCCTGACAACGAAATTGTAATTTCAGGACCTGGAGAAATTCCTCTTCTTAAATTATTTGGAATTGATGCCGGCAGTAATTTCATGTTACCGGATTATGACTTTGCTATTCAAAACAAATATATAGCACCTGGTTTTATTCTCTCCTATAATACTTCTGTAGGATGTCCCTGGAAGAAATGCACCTTTTGTCCGGAAAAATATGAAGATAATCCATATATACAGGAACGCTACACAAAGGTAACAACAGAATTATTATTTCTGGTTAAAAAATATAATCCGGTACTGGTTCACCTGACAGATAGTGAAATTAGCCCTGCAATGCTAAAAACTCTGGCTGAAAACCCTATAAGAGTACCATGGTATGGATTTTGTCGTTTTACAAAAATACTTACAGATATAGATTTCTGCAGACAGTTGGCAAATTCAGGATGTAAAATGTTAAGTATGGGTTTGGAATCAGGCGATAAAGAAGTTCTTAAAGCAATGGAAAAAGGAATTAATCTGGAAGAAGTTCCAATAATTCTTGAAAATCTAAAAGAAGCGGGTATAGGGACATATATTTATGTTCTCTTTGGTACCCCTGCAGAGGATAGGGATGCAGCTTTAAAAACAAGAGATTTTGTAGCTAAACATGCACATTTAATTGATTTTACAAATGCAGCTGTTTTTAACCTGCCGGTAAACAGTGAAGAAGCAGAATTTTTGGATACAGATAATTTCTACGAAGGAGATCTATCACTATATTCAGAATTTAAACATCCAAAGGGATGGGGGAGAAAAGAGGTTAGACAATTTTTAAAAAAGGATTTTTCATCAGTTCCGGAAATTCGAGAAATATTAAACAGAGTTCCACCAGTTTTTGACTCCAGTCATGCACCGTTTTTTTTATAAATAAGTAGGGGCAAGTCGCGACCTAAGGTCGCATAGGCGAGCAGGAAGCTTGATTCTATAATTATATTCTTCCAATTTTCCTTCCTCTGGCTTTCCATCTCGTTTCTCCTCTTTCAAGGTAGAATCCCCGGTAAACGAAGAAACAGCATTAAATACAACGGGAAGATAATCATATACAGCCCATAGGTAACCATTAGTGTATATGCAGCATGATCCTCATTAATTCCCTTGCTCTTTGCCATTACAGATAAATTCGATGCTGGAGGAATATGGGTCTCTAAAAATAAAACCCATAACTGCCCTGGGGACAGATTTAAATTCTTTAGGAATAAAAAGTAACTTCCATAAAATAATGCTGGCATAATAAGAAATCTTACTAATGATGTAGCACCAGCCATAAGTACTAATTTTGAAGGTTTTTCTTTAGAAACATGGAGATTTCCAATCATAGCTCCAAGACTTATAAGAATTAAAGGCAAAGTCAAAGTTGCAATCATTTTTAGAGCAGAAATAATATGAAAAACAGGAAGGTTCTGATTGGCGGCAATAGAACCGAATCCTGTCAGCAAAGCAAGAAACCCCACCATAACTCCAATAAATGGAGGCGTTATGATATCTTTTATTCCAGGAAGCTTACCCTTTCCTGTCATTAAATAATTTCCGACACTCCAGAGCAATGGAGAAAAAACCAGAACATAGACACCTACATAGAGTGTTGGATCAGCTGTCCCAAAAATTTCGGAAATTATGGGTAGTGTTATTGGAAAAATCTCCATTACACTAAGGGGAAAGTAGGCCGAATTCCCAAAAGAAGAAAAGGCTATACCGGCTCTTTTCTCATCTTCCTTAAAAGGGAGAAAGAGAAAAGTAAGAATGGAAACCAATACCCCTACCCCAATTATAATAACTGCCGCAAGTAAGAAAAGAGGACTCCTTCCAATAGCACTGGGATCAGATGAAGAAATCTTTATAAAAAGATATATAGGAAGAGTAATACGAACTACAAACTTACTAATATTAGTAAAAAAACTATCTTCCCATCCGCCAAACCTCTTTAAAAAAAATCCAACTGCAATAAGTGCAAACAACTGCAGTACAGTATAAAAAATCGGTAAAAAATACATAAGTCTCCCTGGTAACAACGTAAAGACGCCCAAATTGGGCGTCTCTACGTTATACTACAAAACAATCTATATACTTTGCAACAGCTCCTG
>JAOZPU010000051.1 GCA_029932585.1 Spirochaetia bacterium
GCTCAAGACCTGTTGCAAGATACTGTCCTCCAGGTGTGCCGGGTCTGGAAATAGGCGAAATACCTGTTCTTGTGTTTTTATAGCGTTTATAATCCCGTAACTCTTCCTCTGTTGGTACCTGTCTTTGAACCAGTTCAATCTGGTCTGCCTGGGGAATTTTTACTTTCTTTTTTCTGTCATATTGATCCACCTGAAAGATTTTTGAGAAATCCGGCATTTTTACTGTAGCTTTTCTGTATCCGATGGATTGGTCTGTAAGCAGTATAACGGGCATTTGATATTTTTCAGCAAGATTGAAGGCTCTTATAGTCTGGTAGAAGGTGTCTTCAACATTTGTCGGAGCCAGAATTATCCTTGGAGATTCTCCTGCAGATCCGTATACTGCAAACTTCATATCTCCCTGTTCTGTTTTTGTGGGTAACCCTGTACTTGGGCCTCCTCTTTGTACATCAACTATAACAATTGGAAGTTCCAGCATTGATGCAAGGCTCATCTGTTCTGACATCAATTGAAGCCCCGGTCCTGAAGTTGGTGTTATTACTTTTTCTCCTCCAAAAGAGGCTCCTATAATTGCAGATATTGCAGCAATTTCATCTTCCATCTGTATTGTTTTTCCTCCAACATAGGGAAGAAATTTTGATAATGTTTCAAAAATTGATGTAGCAGGAGTTAGAGGATAACCTGCAGAAAATTTACATCCTGCTGCTATAGCCCCAAGGGCAACAGCCTGGTTACCGGATATAAACATATAATCTTCATTGGCAGGTTCACTTTTTGAGAGATCCATAACTGTTAGAACGCCCATTTTAGCAGCAGCATTTGAACCTTCTTTTAAGGCTCTTATATTACCCTCAACAACCTTTTCTCCTTTAGAACCGTATCTGTCATCTATTAGTTTTTCCAGGCCGGGAAGTTCCAGTCCATAGATATGACTAAGAATTCCAAGTACAACAACATTTTTACCTAATGGTCTTCCTATTGTATCCACAGATATTTTTGAAAATGGAATTGGATATTTTATAACCTTTCGGGATTCATCTATTTTTGTGAACTCAGGGTCGTAGATAAGAATTCCACCCTCTTTTAAGTAGGGGATTGATTTATCGTATGCTTCCTGATTAAAGGCAACCAGACAGTCAACAAAACTACCCATAGAGTAGATAGTTATATCTTTTATACGTATCTGGGTCATAGCGTACCCACCCTTCATCTCTGTTGGGTAGGTTATAAATGTAAATACATGATAGCTGGTTCTGGCTACTGCTTTTGCGAAAAGTTCGCCGCAGCTCATTACACCTTCACCACCTTCTCCGGCAACTCTAATTATAAAGTCAATTTTGGATTTAAGTTTATGTGTCCCAATTTTTCCCATAAAAACTTCCTTATATATTAATTGGGGGATGGGAGACCGAAAACCGGAGACAGGAAGATTCTCTCATCTTCCTGTCTGCAGTCTCCCTTCTCCTTTTTCCCTCTATATACCTGGCTGACAAATTTCTGTTAAAACTCTACCGCTTGATTTTGGATGGAGAAATGCAATTTTTGTACCATGTGCTCCATCTCTGGCTGTTTTATCCAGCATCTGAATCTCTGAATCTTCCATATGTTTAATTTCACTTATAATGCCATCTGTTTCGTAAGCAATATGATGAATTCCATCACCTTTTTTCTCAATAAACTTTGCTATTGGACTATCCTGGGAAGTTGGTTCCAGTAATTCAATTTTTACTTCACCTACTTCGAACATAGCCACTTTTACTTTTTGATCGGGTATTTCTTCAGTTCCCAGGTTTTTAAAACCAAGTATATCTCTGTAAAATGGAATTTGGGCATCCAGGGATGCGACAGCAATACCTATATGATTTATTTTTTTGATCATTACAGAACATTCTCCTTTTTTAGTTCCATCATTTTCTCATTCACAAAAGTGTAAGGCCTAATTTCTCTGTTGTAAACTCTTTCTATCCATAAATTAATATTTTCTTTCATATTAAGTCTTGTATATAGAATTTCTTTGAGTTTTGATGCAAAAATATGTTCTATCTCTTTTTGTATTCGAATTTTTCTTCGATTGGCCAGTAATCCTGATTCTTTAAATAAATTTAGACGTTCAAAAATTGAAATGTACAGTTCTTCTGTTCCTGTATTATTTTTGGCGGAAGCCATCTTTATTGGAGGTATGGCTTCTTCATTCATTCCAGACCCAAGCATTAGCATATATTCAATTTCAGATTTCAATCGGTCGGCTCCATCAAGATCGCTTTTATTAACAAGAAAAAGATCGGCAATTTCCATAATTCCTGCTTTCATTGCCTGAATTTCATCACCCATTCCCGGAACCAATGTCAGTAGAATCAGATCTGCCATCTCTATAACTTCAACTTCTGTTTGTCCTACTCCAATAGTTTCTAATATAATTGTATCAAATCCTGCTGCATCAAATACTTTTATTGCGCCAGAAGTACCTGTAGATATCCCTCCCAGATGACCTCTTGAAGCCATTGATCTAATAAAAACTCCCCTGTCTGTTGCATGGGTCTGCATTCGCAGTCTGTCTCCAAGGATAGCACCCCCGGAAAAAGGAGAGCTGGGATCCACTGCAATGACTGCAATTTTTTTACCTCTATCTCTTTCGAATTGTATAAAACGATCTACAATTGTACTTTTACCTGCACCGGGAGGGCCAGTAACACCAATGACATATGCATTGCCAGTAAAGGGGTGGAGTGCATCTATAAGCTTCTCTTTTTCCTCTGTATTGTTTTCTATTAGAGTTATAGCTTTTGCAATGGCTCTTATCTGACCCAGTTGTATCTTTTCTATCAGTTCCATTTATAAAAAATCAGGCTGCTGTTGAACCGGTTTTAGATTTAATAAAGCTGATAACATCGCTTATTGGAGCCCCTGGTCTGAAAATAGCCTGGATCCCTCTTTTTTCAAGAAAACCAAGGTCTTCTTCCGGGATAACGCCCCCTCCAAAAACAATAATGTCTCCAGCTTCCTGTTCCTTAAGGAGGTTTACTACTCTGGGGAATAGCTCATTATGAGCTCCGGATAAGAGGCTTAGTCCCACAAAATCCACATCTTCCTGAATTGCTGTGGCAACAATGGATTCAGGGGTTTGTCTTATTCCTGTGTATATAACTTCGTAACCGGCATCTTTAAGGGCACGGGCTATATATTTTGCACCTCTGTCGTGGCCGTCGAGGCCGGGTTTTGCTATTACTATACGTATTTTTTTATCCATATTAACATTTCTCCTGTTTTCTAACATAACAGATGGTTTAAAACCAGGTGTAATATTTTATTCAATAACATTGGCACAAACATCACGATTATTTTTATACAATTGTAATGTTTGATTTAATAATTGGGGCGTGATAAATCGGGCCCCAATATTGTTGTATTACAATACGATTGATTCGCGGTATTCGCCGAATTTTTCACGGAGGACGTTTGATATTTCGCCCAGGGTTGCGTATTCTCTAACGGAATCAATTATTAATGGCATTAGGTTTACATCTTCTTTTGCTGCTCCTTCAGAAAGGGCTGCAAGACATTTCTCTACTTTTGCGTTGTCTCTTTCTGATCTTACCACTTTAAGGTTTTCTTCCTGAATTTTCTGTAGTTCAGGGTTAACCTTTAACAGTCCGCTTGGGGCTGGTTCTTCTATAGTAAACTTATTTACACCGACAACTACTCTGTCTCCTTCTTCTACAGATTTTTGGTATTTATAGGCAGAGTCCTGAATTTCTTTCTGGACATAACCTTTTTCTATGGCTTTAACCATTCCTCCCATATCTTC
Organism: Spirochaetia bacterium; assembly: GCA_029932585.1. GTDB lineage: Bacteria > Spirochaetota > Spirochaetia > B11-G9 > B11-G9 > JAJRQE01. Next base: position 3,806 of record JAOZPU010000051.1, read on the forward strand.
AATTCTGTTTATATAGTTCCAGGCTTCCTCTTCAATTTTGTCTGTCAGTTGTTCAATATAATATGAACCGGCAAGGGGATCGACAACATTTGCAACTCCGGATTCATGAGCCACAATCTGTTGTGTTCTTAGGGCTACCATTACTGATTGTTCTGTAGGCAGGGCAAGGGCTTCATCTCTTGAATTTGTATGAAGGCTCTGGGTTCCTCCCATAACTGCTGCCAGGGTCTGGATTGCAACACGGACAATATTATTGTCAGGCTGCTGGGCTGTTAGGGTAGAGCCGGCTGTTTGAGTATGAAAGCGCATCATTAAAGATTTTTCTTTTTTTGCAGAGAACTTTTCTTTCATTACTTTTGCCCAGATTCTTCTTGCTGCTCTATACTTTGCAACTTCTTCCAGAAGATCGTTATGGGCATTGAAAAAGAATGAGAGTCTTCCGGCAAACTGATCTACATCCAGGCCTACTCCAATGGCATTTTTTACATACTCAATACCGTCTGCTATTGTAAATGCAATTTCCTGAATAGCTGTAGAACCTGCTTCTCTAATGTGATAACCGGAAATACTTATGGTATTCCATTTTGGTACTTCTGCAGAGCAGTATTCAAAAATGTTGTTTATCAGTCGCATGGAAGGGGCTGGTGGAAAGATATAGGTTCCCCTGGCAATGTATTCTTTTAGTATATCGTTTTGTATTGTTCCTCTTATCTGTTCTTTTGTTACACCCTGTTTTTCTGCAACAATAATGTACATTGCAAGTAGTACTGCTGCAGGGGCATTTATGGTCATAGAAGTGGAAACTTTATCCAGTGGTATTCCATCGAAGAGGGTTTCCATATCTTTAAGACTATCTATAGCTACTCCAACTTTTCCTACTTCTCCGGCACTTATTGGATCATCAGAATCGTATCCAATTTGAGTCGGCAGGTCGAAGGCAATGGAGAGTCCTGTTTGTCCCTGTTCCAGTAAATACTTATATCTGCTGTTGGACTCTTCTGCAGTTCCAAATCCGGCATACTGACGCATAGTCCAGAATTTCCCCCGGTACATAGTAGGCTGAACACCTCGTGTGTAGGGGTATTCTCCAGGGAAACCAAGTTTTTCATCGTAAGAAAAATTATTATCTGGTATATATAGATTATCTATTTCTTCATCCGATCCTGTAACAAGGTTTTTTCTGGCAGGAAATCTGCTGGTTACTTTATTAAGGGTAGTTTCTTCCCATATAGATTTTTTATTTTTCAGGTTCTTATTGTCCGGCACCATTGTACCTCCTGTGGTTTTTAGACTGTATAGTATGAGTATAATGGAAGATTTTAAATTGTCCACATTTTTTTTAAAATTTAAGGGTAGATGCTTGCAGATAAATAATTAATTGCTTAGGATCAAGATATGATCATGAACTTACTTCTTATAGTAACAGTATTTATTAGTTTTCTGGCAGTATTTGTAGCCCTCTACCTTATAAATCTTACAGAACATAGAATGGCCTGGATTATTTTATCTTTAGGACTTTTGTTAGCTGCTTTTCTTCGTATTTTCAGGTATTTAAATGTTTTTATACAGAGTTCTTTTCTTTCCTCTCCATATCTGACACCGGTAGGTGCCTTAATTGTATCTATTTTCCTTTTTATCGGGCTATACCTGATAATTCCTATTTTCAAGACAATGAAGGTTTCTGAAGAAAGATATAGATCTATATTTGATACGTCAGGTGTTTCTCTATGGGAGGAGGATTTATATGATCTGTTTAAGTTGTTTGAAAAGCTCAAGTTAGAAGGTGTTGTAGATTTAAGAGATTATTTAGTAGAACATCCTGATTTTATTGATGAAGCAATAAAATGTATAAAAGTTTTAGATGTTAATCAATCTACTTTGGATTTGTTTAAATCTAAAAATAAAGAAAAATTTTTTACTCAGCTAAGCGATACCTTTACCCCTATCTCCAGGCTTGTCCTTGCAGATATATTTGTTTCTATGTTTAATGGGGGGCATATATTTGAAGCCGAAACCCAGTATAAAGATTTGGAAGGGAATATTCTTGATGCAATTATTAAAACTGTTGATCCTGTTGAAAGAAAACCTGGAGAAACATCAATAATAAGTATTATAGATATATCTGCCAGGGTTTTGGCAGAGAAGAAACTTCTTACAGTTCTGGAAGAAAAAAATACTCTTCTGAAAGAGCTCTATCATAGAACGAAAAATAATATGCAGGTTATAATTGCAATGCTTAATTTACGTTCCTACAGTATAGATAATGAAATTGTTTCTACAGCATTTAATGATATGATAGGGCGAATACGATCCATGTCTCTGGTTCATGAAAAATTATATAAATCGGAAAATCTATCGGTAATAAAACTGGATGACTATATAAATGACCTTCTCTCTCTTCTAATAAACACAGAAACCCTTTGGGATTCAAAAATAAAATTGACACTTAATTTTGAATCTGTTTCTGTAGACATAGACAGGGCAATTCCCTGTGGGCTTATTTTAAATGAGCTTATATCTAATACATATAAACATGCTTTTAAAAATTTGGATAGCGGAGAGATTAAAATTAGTCTCCATAATCTGGAAGCGGATAAGGTTGAAATTATAGTGGCTGATGATGGAGTTGGTTTGCCTCCTGGTTTCGATTTTCGACAATGTAATACAATAGGAATTCAAACAATTTTTGCTTTAGGGGAAGATCAGCTTCATGGAAGTGTTGAAATTGTAACTCCTCCTGGTAGTAGAGGTTCTGAATGGCGTTTAGTTTTTACTAATACACCGGGGGAACCAAGGATCTGAATAATGGATAAATCTGCCAAAATACTATTAATTGAAGATGAAGTAATTACTGCTATGTCTTTAATTATGGATTTAAAAAAACATGGATTCCGGAATTCTAAATATGTATCAACTGGAAGTAAAGCAATAGCCAGTACAAAAGAGTTAATGCCTGATTTAATTATTGCAGATGTTTCTTTGTCCGGAGGTGCGAGCGGTATAGATGTAGCTGCAGAGATTAGCGGTTCTACTGGTATTCCCATTATTATAACTTCCGGTTATGAAGTTGAGGACTTAGCTTTAAGAATGGATGTTCTGAATAATTCTCATTTTCTTCGAAAACCTATTAATGTTTCTTCGCTTATTAAATTAATTGAGAGCTTATAGTTAATTAGAAAAAACAGCCTGCAATTCTTCTTTTGAAAAATTATAATCAGTTCCGCAGTTGTGACATGTTGTTACCATGGGGAAGGGACCATTTTTAAGTATTTCATCCCTATCCGCTTTGTCCATAGAGGCAATAAATGAGGTGAATCGCTCTTTTGAACATTCACAATTAAAGGAAACAGGTTTTTCTCCTAAAATTTCAGGGGAAAAATCTTTAAATGATTCATTTATTAATTTATGAGTAGACCCGCCTGTTGCAAAGTATTTTCCTAAAGAGGGCATTTTTTCGATAGATTCTTCCAGAGACTCCAAAGCTGTATCTTTTGCGCCTGGTAACGCCTGAAGAAAGAGCCCCCCTGCTCCTATGGATCTGCCCTCTTTATCAAAATATACACTTAGTATAAATGCTGTCTTAATCTGTTCTGATTCAAGGAAGTAATTAGCAAGATCCTTTGCTATTCTTCCATGCTGCATCATTACCTGTCCGGTAAAAGGTTGTTTGGATGATTCAAGGTGCTTTGTGACACTTAGGAATCCCGGACCAAAAAATGGTGATAAGTCAAAGCTTTCAACAGGTTTTGTAATTGGAATAGGATTAGCAAAGAGATAACCTCTTATATTTCCATTGGCACTGGCCTCTACGGATAACCCTTTTATCGGGCCTCCGCATTCTATTGCAAAAGATATTCTGTCATTTCCTTTAACCATAGATGTCATAAGGCCTGCACCCATATATGACTGTCCAAGAGTAAGTGTTTCAAGTATACCAAGATTATGATTAACTCTCATCTGGTTTATCATTTTTGTTCCATGGAGAAGTGCTCCACGGACTGTGCCTTTGTTTAAAAGGAATATATCTATTTTATCTGTTTCAATATTTGCCAGATGGTTGATTAAAGAATTATCTGTAATTTTTTGTTTTATCATAGTGTTGTTAACCTTTTATATGTTGTTGAGGTGTCAGTGATTGTTTAAGCAATTTTACACAATAGCTGTTAAGGCTGTCTCCTGTCTGCATGGCCTTAAGGGAGAGGGTTTTATGCAGTTCATTCCCTAATCTTAGCTGGAATTTACCTGAGAATTTTTTATTAGTTGGAACCGGAAGTATTAACCCATCTGTTTTATAAATTTCAAGCCACTCTTCTGCTATCTGGCAGAGCTCATGGTATACATTTTCCTCGTTTTCTCCATGGCAGCACTGCCCAATCCATCCTGGTATTGAGCCGATATAGCATTGATCCTCTTCTGACCACTCTACTAATTTAATAAACTGATCCTGTTCTTTCATTTTTGTGACTCCGCTATTTTAAGTTTTACTTCCTTTTCCTGATACTTCTTTGCATCTGAGCCCATTTTTCCTGATATTGTAATAACTATACCTTTCGGATGTATAAAATTACGATGACTGCCTTTTCCTCCACGATTATTAAAACCGGCTTTTTCCAGCTTTTTTATAAGTTCTCTAATTTTTTGCGGCATAAATATATAGTACCAAATTGGTATCATGTCGTCAATATTTCAGATTGTTTCAACTTAGCTTTTCTTTCTCCTGGGGAATCTTCTTACATAGAAATTCTTTCCATCATGTTTTGATTCGATTATGCTTCCATTATTAATCAATTTCTGAACGGCAGACCAGTCATCTCCTGTTTTTAGTAATAATTTATTAACTGCTTCTTCTCTCATTGGATGTACAGATGTAATGCTTAGAAGATCTTCCTCTATATTCCCTGTAGTTGCAAAAGCATTACCTTCATAGCCAATAAGGTATTCCACATGGTTAATCTGCTTACTTAGAATCTGATAAGATCTGTTTATAACAAGTTCATCCGGGGAATGAACACTATCCTCTGCAGGTGGTCTGGTTGGTATGGATAAATAAGCTCTTGCAGGCTGAAGATTGGATAAAAAGCTGCCAATTGCCTCTAAATTCTCTTCGCTGTCATTTATATCCTTAATCAGCATAGTTTCTGTAACTAATTCTCCCTGGTATTTTTCCCTGAATTCCATCATGCCATCCATAATGTTATTTAGCTGCAGCTTTTTATGAGGACGATCTGTCTTGCGCCATATTTTTTCAATTACTGAGTCAACTTTAAGGGAAACCCAATCAGCTTTCATTAGTGCATCTCTGACATCTTCCCTGTAGATAAGGGAGCTGTTGGTTATGACCGCTGACTTTATTCCAAGTGGTTTTAATAACTCGATTGTATGTTCGAGATTTTTATCCAGGGTAGGTTCTCCATCGGGTACGAAGGCAAGATAGTCTATCTTTTCCCCTTTTTCTGTTGCTTTTTTTACCTTATCTCTAACTTCTTCCAGAATCCTGTCAGGTTCATAGAAATCTTTACGTTCTACCTGCATATTGAGAGTGCGGCCAACCTGGCAGTAAACGCAGGAATAGCTGCAAAATTTTGGAGGAATATTGTTAATTCCCAGACTGCGCCCCAGACGTCTGGATGGAACCGGACCAAAAGTAATCATAATTGTATCTCCTTAGGTTGCTGAGATCGTTCCTCAGGACTTCGTCCTTCCGGTACGACTCATAGCCGAGCAGCAACGAAGTTGTGACCAGGCTGTTTATTTGATAATTAGAATCCTGATAGATAAAAGGCGAGTCCAATTATAATTCCAAACACCAAATTGAATATCTTAACTAGTATCGAATCCTTTACGGAATAAGAGAGAAGGGGAAGCATTCCATGTCCATCCTGGACAATTGAGCTTGCCAGCAGTATAGAGAAAGGAATCAAACCTTTTGCATAAAGCATGACAAATATCATATGAGGGCCGGATTCAGGGACAATTGCCAAAAGAACTGCAAGTAAACCGACCAGTTCCATATGCTGTTGTACGAATTCTTCAATGTTCCAGTACTGGAACCCAAGCTCAACAAAAATAATTGCGAAAAATGACCATAGAAAAATTCTGACAATGTGTTTTTTTACAATATGTTTCCAGATATGTTCTTTTAAAAAATGTTCAGGAACTGTAGCTATTATCCCAAACGAAATAACACTTAAAACTAAGAGTATAATTTGTTTAAGGTTCCAGGAATTTGATCCTATTAGTCCCAGAATAACAGCCATTGTAACAAATCCAGCACCGGATACCAGTATTATTCGGGCAGATGATGGGTTTAGGTAGTTTTTTATTATTATCTGCTTGCTAAAATATTTGGTTTCTTCATTCTCATGTACAACTTGTAAAGTACAGTGGCTGCATGTTTGAAGTTTAAGCATTTTGGCTATTTTGTCAGATAACCAACCAAAAATAATACCAAATACAAAAAGTAAAACAAACAGAAACATTGCCTGTTTGGGAACCATGGCCAATAGAACAAATGCTTCGTCTCCCGAAGTTGCAATCATACCACCTACCAGAGCTCCAAAACTAATAAGGCCATGAACATAAAAGGAGACATTTAAAAAAGCACCCAGACAGCCGGGAGTGGATCCCAGAAGCGATGAGATTGTATATTGTCTCCATTGTTTGCCCTTAACAAGATTATTTACCCTGCCTTTTGTAAGGACATTGAAATAATCCAATAACAACATCATGGTAAAAACAAACAGGGTTATTGTTAAAGATTGTTTGAATACATTTAAAAATAATGTCATATGTAATTATACCTCCCTGAGGATGAACAGAAAAATTAGTTATTTTTCGACTGCTCGATAATTTGTATTGATATTTTTTTCATTTTATCTATTATATTTTCCATTTCTTTAAAGTTTTGCATGTAGTCAGAGCAGTGATCTGACTGTGTTTTTGATAAAGAACGGGTGACTGTTTTCCCTTTTTCTTTTCTTGTCCAGATATGGTAGGGACCGTGCCGCATTTGAGGATCATCTTTACAGCTGCAGCTGGGCTTACCGCACTTGCGGTATGAAGACATTACTGTACCGTTACAAATATACCCGATCCGGGATAATTGTTTTTGAAGTTCGGTATATTCCCTTTTTAATGTTTTATTATCCATAGTTGAAATAATCCTTATCTTTAAGTAAAATACACTTAAAGATAAAAAAAGGCAAGAGATGAATTTAATTAAAAAAATATCGATTAAAAATTAAATTCCCTTGCATTATTAACCCTTGTAAAAGTCAAATAGCATGGTATATTTACCCTTGTAAATATCAATTTAGTAGAGCAAACTGAACGATTATTAACTTTACTTTGAACTTAGTAAAGACAAAAACAAACGAATTCAGAGATATCGCAAATACCTCGATAAGAACCTATTTACAAAAAACCATAATTTCGTTATTAATTGTAAATGGAAGCTCGAAATATCTTTAAAAATTTATCCCCCCTTGATCATCGTTACTACCTCTCCAACCGTGCTCTTTTTGAAGAGCTGGAAAAGTATTTAAGCGAAGAGGCTGTAATTAAGTATTGCATCAAGGTAGAATCAGCTCTTCTTGAAACTCATATCGAAATGCAGATATCTGATTCAGAAGAGATCATCAAACAAATACAAAATCTTGGAAAGACAATAACACCGGAACTGGTCTACGAAGAAGAGGAAAAGACAAACCATAATATTCGTGCTCTGGTAAACGTAATGAAAAGGCAGGTGCCTTCAGAGGTAAGCCATTTTGTTCATCTGGGAGCAACCTCGGTAGATATTCTGGATACAGCAGCGGCACTGCGGATGCGTGATGCCGCCAGGGAGGTTGTTATCCCGGCTCTTATTGAGCTCTTGGATCATCTGATTACCCTTGCAGAGAGGGAGGCGGATACACCCCAGGTCGGCAGAACCCATGGTCAGCATGCGGTGCCTGTAACCCTGGGGTTTTCTTTTGCAGAATTTATTGCCCGGCTTGGTAAATCAATTGTAAGGCTCGAGGAACTTTCCGGGGATCTTCGTGGAAAACTGGCAGGAGCTGTCGGTGCATACAATGCCACATCCCTTCTTGTTAAGGATCCCATTGAACTTGAAGCAAAGTTTTTATCCCGTCTTGGTATTGAAGCTGCTGAATATTCTACCCAGATGGTAGAACCTGAATATCTTCTACGTCTTCTTCTGGAGATGAATATTGCGTTTGGTGTAATTGCAAATCTTGCAGACGATCTAAGGCATCTTCAAAGAACTGAAATTGATGAACTAAGGGAACTTTTTACCAATACCCAGGTGGGTTCCTCCACTATGCCTCAAAAGCGTAACCCCTGGAACTCTGAACATGTAAAGAGTTTATGGAAAGCATTTTTCCCAAGGGTAATGACTTTTTATATGGATCAAATTTCTGAGCATCAGAGGGATATGTCCAACTCTGCTTCTTCAAGATTTGTTGCAGATTATATTTCCGGTTTTATAGCCGCAATTGCCAGAATGACAAAAATTGTAACAACAATAAAAGTTGACAGAGAGAGGCTCCTTTCCAATATTACTATGAAGGGAGATCTTGTTCTTGCAGAAGCAGCCTATGTTCTCCTTTCCCTTTCCGGAGATTCGGATGCTCATGAAAAAATCAGGAAAATTACTCTGGATTGTGAAAAAAATAGAACTCCCATGGTTAATGCCCTTAGGGAGGATACTGAATTATGGGAATACATAGGGGCAAGGCTGAAGGAGACAACAGGAGAAGATGCAGAAGATTTTTTCTCCAATCCTCATAAATATAATGGAAAAGCCGGAGAAATAACAAAAAAACTTGTAAAAAAATACCGGACTGAGATGAAAAAAATTGAGGAGAAACTATAGTTATGATAGAAATACCTGAAACCCTGAGTTACGATGATGTTCTGCTTGTTCCTGCATATTCAGCTGTACTGGCTGGCAGGGCAGATACAAAAACACATCTTGTATCGGATATCTATCTGAATATTCCTGTTCTTTCTGCTGCAATGGATACAGTTACGGAATCTGAACTGGCAATTGCTATAGCTCTTGAAGGGGGAGCTGGTGTAATTCACAGAAATTTGAGCCCTGAGGTTCAGGCTGCTCATGTGGGAAAAGTAAAGAGATTTTTAAACTGGATTATTGATGATCCCTTAACGGTTTCACCAGATCAGACTATTGCAGATGTGAAGAAGATTATTGGTGAATATAATATTTCAGGTCTGCCTGTTGTAAAAAAGGGTAAACTTGTTGGAATAATAACAGGAAGAGATTTAAGATTTTGTGGAGATGATAGAGTCCTTGTTCAGGAAGCTATGACAAAAGATCCTGTTGTTGCCAATAATTTTCCTACTCCGGAAAGTGCAAGAGAAAAATTTTTTATTCATAAGATTGAAAAACTGCCTGTTGTTGATGCTGCTGGAAGTCTGACAGGGTTAATTACTGTTAAGGATATGGAGAAAAAACGTCTTTCTCCAAATGCCGCAATTGATAAGACTGGAAGGTTAATTACAGGTGCTGCAATATCTCCTCAGGATTATAAAAAGAGAATTCCTCTTTTAATGGAAAATTATGCAGATTTTGTTGTTCTGGATACTGCACATGGTGATTCGGAAAGTGTTATTGAAGCTGTCAGAGCCATAAAGAGAGAGTTCAATATCCCTGTAATTGGTGGAAATGTAGCTACTGCAGAAGGAACAAAAAGGCTGATTGATGCAGGTGCAGATGCTGTTAAGGTTGGAGTAGGGCCAGGTTCTATATGTACTACAAGAATTGTTGCGGGAATTGGTGTTGCTCAGTTAACTGCGGTTATGGATTGTGTAGAAGAGGCTGATAAATATGGAATACCAGTTATTGCAGATGGTGGAATTAAATATTCCGGGGATATTTCCAAGGCTATTGCTGCCGGAGCAAGTACTGTTATGATTGGAAATATGCTGGCAGGATTAAAGGAGTCTCCTGGAAGAGAGATAATTTTTGAAGGAAGAATTTTTAAGTCCTACCGGGGTATGGGCTCTTTGGGAGCTATAAAAGAGGGCTCCGGAGACAGATACCAGATGTCTAAAAATGATGCCCCTGTACCTGAGGGAATTGAAGGAAGAGTTCCTTATAAAGGGGAGCTAAAACCATTTTTGTATCAGCTTGTTACGGGATTAAAGAAAGGGATGAGCTACTGCGGATGTTCGGATATAGATTCCATGAAGAAATACAGAAAGTTTGGAAAGATATCCTCTGCAGGACTTAGAGAGAGTCATGCCCATGATATTTCCATTACCCAGGAAGCGCCTAACTATTCGCATGGTTGAGATATTGGAACACAAATGAAAAATAACCAGCTAATAATCTACCAAACCGAAGACGGCAAAGTTAAAATAGAAACTCATTTTGAGAATGAGACTGTATGGCTAAATATTGACCAAATAGCAGAACTTTTTCAGAAATCTCGTTCTACTATTAATGAGCATATTCTTAATATATACAAAGAGCAGGAGCTTGAAAAAGAGCTTTCAATGAGAAAAATCGGGAATTCCGATTTTTCTACCAAGCCTACTAACTTTTACGATCTTGATGTAGTTATTTCCGTAGGTTACCGGGTAAAATCACACAGAGGTGTGCATTTTAGAAAATGGGCAACAGCTCTTATCAAAGAATACCTAATAAAAGGCTTCACAATGAACGATGAACTGCTAAAAGCAGCAGGAGGCGGCAACTATTTTGATGAGCTTTTGGCTCGTATCCGTGATATTCGTTCATCGGAAAAGATATTTTGGCGTAAAGTTCTGGAAATATATGCAACAAGCATAGATTACGACCCCAAAACAGAACAATCATTAATGGTGTTTAAAACCATACAGAATAAAATGCACTGGGCAACTCACGGTGAAACTGCCGCTGAAACTGTTTTTAAACGGGTAGATTCATCAAAAGAACATATTGGTCTAACAAACTTTAAAGGTGAAATACCAACAAAAAAAGAAGTCGAAATTGCTAAAAATTATCTTGCCGAAGATGAATTGAATATCCTGAACAGGATGGTAACTGCATTTTTAGAAATTGCAGAAATACAGGCATTAGACCGGACACCAATGTATATGGCAGATTGGATTAAGCAACTTGATACTTTTCTAAAAATGACCAATAAAAATATTTTGCAACATTCAGGAACTATCAGCCATCAAAAAGCAATAGAAAAAGCTCACAATGAATATGAAATCTATAAAGAGAAAATAAAGAACAGAATTACTCAGGTTGAAAAAGATTTTATTAAGCAGATTGAAGATAGCGCCAAAAGGCTGAAAGATGAGTAAATTTACAGAAACAAAACTGGAATACTAAATGAAAAGCGTATATGTCGAGAAAAAAGAGAACTACAATACCCATTCACTGGATCTGTTCCATCAGTTAAAAGATCTGCTTACCCTTCCTGAACTTAATGGTGTAAGAATTCTTAATCGCTATGATTTTGAAGTTACGGACAATGAGCTGTATGGAAAAATATGCAGGACAATTCTTTCAGAACCACCGGTGGATAAGCTCTATGAAGAAGATTTTCCCCTGTCAGAGGACGAAACAGCATTTGCGGTCCGCTATCTTCCCGGCCAGTTTGACCAGAGGGCGGATTCTGCTGCACAGTGTATTCAGCTTATTACCCATGCCGGAAGGGAGAGGATTGATACTGCCCGGATTTATATTCTTAAGGGCAATATCAGCACCCGTGATCTGGAAAAGATAAAGACATATCTTATAAACAGTGTTGATTCCAGAGAGGAGAGCCCCCGGGCAGGTGATAATGATGGATCTGTAAAAAATGAAGGGGCAAAGGAGCCGGAGTTTATCCATGGATTTACTGCTCTGGATCCGGATGCCCTGGAAAGTTTTCATAATGAGATGTCCCTCTCCATGAGTCTGAAGGATCTTGAGTTTTGCCAAAATTACTTTAGTCTGGAAGAGAAGAGGGATCCAACCCCTACAGAACTTAAGGTTCTGGATACCTACTGGTCCGATCACTGCAGACATACAACCTTCACGACTGCAATTGACAATGTGGAGTTTGAGGAGGGGAGGTTTTCGGGTGTTATTAAGGATAGTTACAATGAGTATCTGAAAACCAGAGAGTTCCTCTACGACAGTTCTTCGGAAACTTTCCGGGATATTACCCTTATGGATATGGCTGTTATAGGAATGAAGGATCTTAGAAAGAGGGGCCTTCTGAATGATCTTGATATTTCCGAAGAGATCAACGCATGCAGCATTAATATTGATGTTAAAGTGGGATCGGATGTTCAGAAGTGGCTTTTAATGTTTAAAAACGAAACCCATAATCATCCCACGGAGATTGAACCCTTTGGAGGAGCTGCAACCTGTCTTGGAGGAGCCATACGAGATCCCCTTTCAGGACGGAGCTATGTCTACCAGGCTATGAGGCTGACAGGAAGCGGAGACCCCAGGGTTCCCATGGAGGAAACCCTTAAGGGGAAACTTCCTCAGCGGGTTATAACCATGGGTGCAGCTTCGGGTTACAGCTCCTATGGTAACCAGATTGGTATTGCTACCGGTCATGTCCGTGAGGTTTACGATGATGGTTTTATTGCAAAGAGAATGGAAATAGGAGCAGTTGTAGGAGCGGCTCTAAAGGATAATGTTGTACGAAGTGCACCCCTTAAGGGAGATGTTGTTATTCTTGTAGGCGGTATGACCGGAAGGGACGGCTGTGGTGGTGCAACTGGATCCTCTAAGGTTCACAACGTAGATTCTGTGGAAACTGCCGGTGCGGAGGTTCAAAAGGGGAACCCCCCGGAGGAGAGAAAGCTTCAGCGTCTTTTCAGGAACGGAAAGGCTGCAAGACTGATAAAAAGATGTAACGACTTCGGTGCCGGAGGGGTAAGTGTTGCCATTGGAGAGCTTACTGAGGGTCTTGTTATAGATCTGGACAAAATACCAAAAAAATATGAGGGGCTGAACGGAACTGAGCTTGCCATATCAGAATCCCAGGAGAGGATGGCTGTCGTTGTAGAGGAGAAGGATGCAGATCTCTTTTGTTCACTGGCGGCAGAGGAGAATCTCCTTGCTACGAGGGTTGCTGTTGTTACAGATAAAAATCGTCTTCAGATGGAATGGGGGGGCAGGTTTATTGTTGATCTTTCCAGAGATTTTCTTGATTCCGGGGGAATTACTGCAAGGACAGATATTACTGTAGAGGCTCCAGGTGAAAAAAGTTTTTTTGATATCCGGAAGAGTTTGTTTAATAATACGGATCTTTCAGGAAAAAAATTCGGAGAGAAGTGGGTAGAGGTTCTTGGGGATCTTAATGTCTGTTCTCTACAGGGTCTTGGTGAACGTTTTGATTCCACCATTGGTTCGGGATCGGTTCTTCTTCCCTTTGGGGGAAAGTATCAGCTTACTCCTATAGAGGCCATGGCTGC
>JAOZPU010000199.1 GCA_029932585.1 Spirochaetia bacterium
AGGTCCTCTACATTATCATCGGGAAGAATAAAGAATCTTCCTTTTATATAATCTGTAAGTTCTGTTCTCGAAGAATCTACTTCGTACTGTCCTATAAAGTACTTTGTCTTCATCTCTGCAGGATCATATCTAAGCATTAGCTGATGTTCAGTTTTTTCGTTGTTAAAACGAACCATGCCCCCCATAGAATCTGCTGATGCTTTGGGAATATTAAGGTATGAATAATTTCCAAATCCTATATCAGTGTTACCAATTCTTACACTTTTTAGAAAATTTTCATCCTCTGCCTCATAACCAAAGAGAATAGTATTAAGGTTATAGTCATCAATAAAAGATGCTTCAAAAAAGTAACTGTTCATAAGCCATAGTGAAATGAAAATATCAGGTCCATGGGTTAACTGCATACCGGATTGTATTCCTGGAAAAGAACTCTCTTTTATAGACTCGCTTTCAGAATTCCATGAAAAACCGTATCCTCCGCGAAATTGGGTTTCCCATGTTCCCAGAAGGTAAAGATCAACATCTGCGCCACCGGGACTGATAGAAAATATTGATTTGGGTGCCTCCTCTGAGGGCAGCAGTATAGCCTGTGAAAAGGCAAAGGGAGTTATTAATATAAATAAAATAAAAAATAGTTTTCTATATTTAATCATTGTGTTATTCTTAGTTATAAATATTCTATCACAGGTCGATATAAATACAAATGAGTCAAGAAGAAGAAAAAGCGAAATTATTCGTTACAAGATTATTATCAAATCCAACTCTGTTAACTCTTAATCCTCTTCAGAAAGAGGATCAGATTATGAGTTTTATGGAGATCAATGCAGACCAACTTAAACCAACTCTTTCGTCAAATGCTTTTTTCCCGGGGCAGTCCTGGTTTAATATCCATAATTTACTAGTTAAGACTCTTAGATTATTAATAGATGAGTCATTGATTCCGGGAATACAACGACAGTTATATGACAAAATTGATTTTAGATTTATCTCAATCCTGAGACAGCAAAATTGGCCACAGGAAAAAATAAAAGAAGAGGTTCTTAATTTTATTAAAAATATTATAAGCTCTCCAGATGGCAGACGGGATTTTTCAGGAAGTTATAATGCAATTTCACGTCAAATTGTCGATAAATATATCAATTCTATTTTTGATGATCATTCTTATATTCATTTTGAACTGACAAAAGTTCAACGGCTGAAAATGAGCAAGGAAGAGGTAAAAGATATGATAAATACATCTTTACTTCTTAGACCTGCAATTTATGTATTTAGTTCCAGTATGAATAAAGACAGTTCCAGTGGAATAATTACACAAAATTTTGCTGAAAAAGTAGAAGAGTCCTTAATTAAGAAGATTCCTTCTTTACCTGGACCTTTAGTTAAGAGTGCAATTAGAAGCAACTTATCGTTTGAAGATCATAAATATCTTCAGGCAACAGCAAGATTAACTTCAATTATAAATTCTATGGCAAGATCATTTAAAGCGGATATGAAAATTGATAGAGGTGCTTCGAGTCCTGAAAAGAGCTGGTTTAGTATTGCAAGAAAAAATTACAAATATTTTGGATGGGATATTAAAATGTTGGACGAACTGTTTAGGTTCTCAGCCGAGAATAATTGGTAGGTATGTTGTATGCAAAGTAAAATAAAGAATTTTGTAGAATCAATAGTAATTTTAGCTATATTGTTGGTACTAATTCAAACTTTTCTTGAAGATTATGCAGTTTTAGCAGGATGGAGCTGGAATTTTCGAAAAATACTAATTTTTACAGGTGTAGGGTTTGATCTGTTTTTTTCAATAGAATTTTTAATAAGGTTTTTTTCTGCTCTAATGCAAAAGAAGGGCAGTATATATTTTATGGAGGGGAAGGGTTGGATAGATTTCCTTGCCTCTATTCCTCTTTTAGTTCTAAATAGCGGCCCGGCTTTTTTTGCCATAATAACAGGAAGTGGTTTTTTCTTTGGAATGGGTGGTCTGTTAAATATATTAAAGATAATAAAGGCCATTCGAATTGCAAGAGTTTTAAGATTACTCAGAATTCTTAAAATATTCAGACAGATTAAACATACTGGCAGTGTTATGGCTCAACGGCATGTTGCAAAAATAACAACTTTGAGTATCACCTCTTTTGTGTTTACTCTGCTTGTTTTTTCTATATTTAGTAGTTTAATATCCTTACCCTCAGCGGAAGGGAAATTTATTGATAATCAAAAAGCCAGCATAAGTAGTTTTCTCGAGAATGTAAAATCTGAAAACT
Organism: Spirochaetia bacterium; assembly: GCA_029932585.1. GTDB lineage: Bacteria > Spirochaetota > Spirochaetia > B11-G9 > B11-G9 > JAJRQE01. Next base: position 2,259 of record JAOZPU010000199.1, read on the forward strand.
TATCTCTATCTGCCTCTAATTTTTCTGATTATGAAGAAGATCTTTTAATAATTAAAAATAACGGGCAAACTATTTATAGCAGATATGATAATCCATTTTATGCAACTGTATTTGGCCCAGGAGATTTTCAGTATTTTAAAACTACAGAATATGAATTTTTCTTTGATGTTAGGGAATTAGCTCAAATACATGCAACAAATAATATATTGTTCTTTTTAGTTGTTGTAATGAGTGTTCTTGTCTTTTTAATATACTATAGTCCCCATTTTGCGTTAACAGTAACTGATCCTATTCATGTAATGAAAAGAGGTTTTCTCGAAACTGACTATAATTTGGAAGTAGAAATTCCAAATTCATATAAAAATGATGATATCTATAAACTTGGAGCACTGTACAATGAAAAATATCTGCCATTGAAAGTGAGGGAAACCGACACTAATACCGGTCATACAAATCTTTCAATGGATGATTTTGAAGATCTATTCAAATAAACAGAATATTCCCATGTACTAAAAGAAAGTATTATAACAATTATTAGTACAGGGTGGGCTCTATTAAACTGAATCTTTTGTAAAAAGATATAAACTTTCTATTTTTACTGTTCTATTTATAGAGAAAGTAGTAATAATATTTTTTTCACTTTTGAGCTTAAGTTCAAAAAAATGATCTATTGGTTCAAAATTTTCATCTTCAATTTTTATTTCAAAATGGAAAGTTCTTTCTTCATCATTTTCATCTGCAGCTATAGGAGCTGGCATAAATGTATAACTTCCATTGGTGCTTTTTACAATATTAAAAGGGTTTTGCCATGTATTATCAATCATTTTTGCCGGTGTGTTTTCAAATAGTAAGCTTATAGATAGATTCTCTATGGGAACAAAATTATCACCTCGAAGTACTGAACCAATGATGGAAGGGAAATTAAATAAATATTGTGTAGATATATTTTTATTTGTTTCTCCAACATTATAATATGATCGTTTTGTATTTGATACTTTTTTTATTCCAGCATTTATCAGAGTAACCAAATCTACTTTTGTTTGAATACGATCATGATAATTATCTTCAAAATGGAGAAGGCCTCTTCCAGATATAATATATTCAGGATTAATTCTGTTAAGAACATAACAAGCTACATCAAGACGACACTGAAGACAGTCAGCCATATCGAATCCTTCTTTTCGTTTATCTTCAAAAATATCATTTACTGTATCCAGGACAATGCTTTCCATTATGTTATGTATATTCATAGTTAAACCTCCACTTATAAGTACAAATTAATTATAACAAATATTTTATCAATTATCTAATCATTTTTTACAAAAAGATCATCATTGAAATTGTGAGCAGCAAAAATATGCTCTCTTGTTAATTTATCAATATGAGATAACTGTTTTATTATTGGTTTAATTTTTGATCGTATATTTGTATCTTTATGGGGGCAATTAAAAACTGAAACAGGCAGATCACACTCTTTTACAAGTTTTTGAATTACACTTTCTTTTACTTCACACATTGGTCGTAATATATATATTTTACCCTTAAAAAAATCCTGAACTGGTTTCATTGTTGAAAAATTGCCACGGAAACACAAATTCATTATTGATGTTTCTGTAAAATCATCTAAATGGTGCCCTAGTGCAATTTTTGAAATATTATTTTTTTCTGCATATTCAAAAAGTATTCTTCTTCTGTTTCTTGAACATAGATAACAGTTAAAAGAATTTTTAAATGATTCAGGAAACATGTGGGCATTAATTATTTCAAATGGAATATTTAAAACTGTAAAAAAATCTTTAAGTTTTTGGGTTTCTTCTGCATCTATGGCATATTCACGCCAGTTTATCATTACAGCTTTTAAATTATAAGTAATAGGTAACCATTTTAACCGAAGTGACAAAGCTAGAGCCAAAGCTAATGAATCTTTCCCACCGGATATACCTAAAAGTACTGTATCCCCCTGGTTAATCATCTTAAATCTATTAATACCTCTTCCTGTTTGCTTTACAAAACGCCGAATCCAGGTGGGAATATCACCTTCTACTAAATTTTCTACACTTATCAATACCGGCTCCTTAATTATTAAAAGTACAAAACCTATAGAAAAATTGCATTCCAGGATTTTCTTTGATAACATTTCCTGATATAGTAATTAGTATATCTATTTAGCAAGTCTATACTAGCCTAAAAAATATTGCTTGTTTACAGATAACTTATAGTACTTTTAAGGTGAAATTAAATATAATGGAGGCTTGTGTGATGTCTATTGAATTGGTTTGTTTTTGGCTTTTTTCGCCAGTTCTACTACTCTGTATTAGAGAAGAAGTTTTTTTTGACACAGTAACTGAGACACAGCGCAAAAAGCTTTAATGAAAAAATTATTAAAAAGTTTTAATTACCTTGTATTGATAATAATAGTTTTTAGTTTTTTCCTTTTTTCCTGTAAAAAAAATGATAATATAAATACAACTAATAGTAATGAAAAAGTAGAAGATAAAAAAATAGTGGCAACAAATACTCTGGTCTTTGGAGAAGAACGTAAAAAATT
>JAOZPU010000052.1 GCA_029932585.1 Spirochaetia bacterium
TAATTGGTGGAGGATTTTTTGTAGCCTTTTTATACTGGGTTGTTTATTTAAAACCGAATAAAGAAGTTAAATAATTAATTCTTTGTTAACTAATGTCTGAAGAAATTATTCTTCAGACATTTAATTGTTTGTAGTATATGTAATTCCTGTCTTTAAAGCATCTTGACAACCACCTGTATGTGTGGACAATGGGGTCGATATTTTTTTGATATTAATAAGGTAGGATTTAAGTGATAAATGCAAGTAATATTTCTCTTTCTTTTGGTGAAAGAATACTTTTTAAAGATGTAAATATAAAGTTTACACCTGGTAATTGTTATGGTGTTATAGGTGCCAATGGTGCAGGTAAATCAACATTTATGAATATTCTTTCAGGGGAGCTTGAACAGGATGCAGGTGAGGTTATAATAACTCCAGGTGAGAGACTTGCAGTTCTTCGTCAGGATCATTTTGCTTTTGATGATTTTACAGTTTTAAATGCAGTAATTGTAGGTTATAAAAAACTTTTTGATATTATGATGGAACGTGAAGCCATCTATGCCAAAGAAGATTTTTCTGAAGAGGATGGAATTAAAGCTGCTGAATTAGAGGGTGATTTTGCAGAAATTAATGGTTGGGAAGCTGAATCTGAAGCATCACAAATGCTGGCTGGCCTTGGAATTACTGAAGCACTTCATTCAAAAAAAATGAAGGACCTTGATGGTGGCCAAAAAGTTCGGGTTTTATTGGCCCAGGCTCTTTTTGGAAATCCTGATATTCTTCTTTTAGATGAACCTACCAATCACCTTGACCTTGAATCAATTACCTGGTTAGAAGAATTTTTATTCAAATTTAATAATACAGTAATAGTAGTTTCTCATGACAGACATTTTTTGAACAAAGTTTGTACTCATGTAGCTGATATTGATTTTGCAAGAATCCAGTTGTTTGTAGGGAATTATGATTTTTGGTATATGTCAAGTCAGCTGGCAAATAAGCAGAAAAAAGATGATAAGAAAAAAAGAGAAGATAAAGTTGCCGAATTAAAAACTTTTATCCAGCGATTTAGTGCAAATGCTTCTAAATCGAAACAGGCTACAAGCCGAAAAAAGCTTATTGAAAAGCTTACTATTGATGATATCAAACCCAGTTCAAGAAGATTTCCTTATATAAATTTCAAACCCGAAAGAGAATGTGGTAAAAATATTTTGGAAGTGAATGGAATTACTCATTCTATTGATGGAGAAATTGTCTTGAGAGACTTTACTTTTCATATAAATAAAGGTGACAAAATAGCTTTTGTAGGTCCTGATCATCTTGCCAAAACAACTCTTTTTCAGATACTTGCAGGAGAAATTGAACCAGATAAGGGGAGTTTTGAATGGGGTGTAACCATTAAAAATTCCTATTATCCAAAAGAAAATTCAATCTATTTTGAAAACGATTATAATCTTACAGAATGGTTGGGACAATATTCAGAAGATGCAGATGAAACTTATATAAGAAGCTTTTTAGGAAGAATGTTATTTTCCGGAGAAGATGGATTAAAGAGTGCTAGGGTTCTTTCCGGAGGGGAAAAAGTACGTTGTATGATGGCTAAAATTATGCAGGAAGGATCGAATGTGCTTATTTTTGATGAACCAACAAACCATCTTGATCTGGAAGCAATAACAGCTTTGAATGATGGTCTTATTGATTTTAAAGAGACAATATTAATGACCAGTCATGACCATCAGTTTATAGATACTATTGCAAATAGAATTGTTGAATTCACTCCTGTAGGTGTTATTGATAAATATATGCGGTTTGATGATTATCTTAACAGTGAGGATATAAAATCTATTAGGGATGATATGTATAAAAATCATAATCATAATAGGCTGACTATATAGATATTTTGTCATTATCTGTTACGAATGGGCAGTCACAAGGATTTGCTTCGCAAACCCTTGAGGCTGCCCCTACTATTGTTTCTACACATATGGTAGCCTGTTTTATAAATATGATTACTAAAAAATCAATATCTATCTTTATCCTGTCTCTGCTGATTCCTCTAACACTTTTCTCATTTGAAAATCCTGAAATACTTTGGCGTTATACAACTGGCGGCAGAATAATAACTCCTCCTGTAGAAGGTTCAGACGGCACTGTCTACTTTTGTTCTGAGGATCGTTTTTTATATGCAATAAATGATGTTGGTGAATTAAAATGGCGAACTGATATTAAAGATAGAATAACAGAAACCCTTTCTATCGGTTTTGATGGTACCATATATGTAGGGAGTAAAAGAGATTATTTTATAGCTATTAACAATAAAGGTGAAATAATTTGGAAAATTAAACTTAAAGGTTCTCCTGTTGGAGCACCGGCAATATTGACAAATGGATCACTTTTTATTGCTACAAATGATGGCTGGTTTTATTCTATAAGTCATACTGGATTTATACGCTGGGAAATTAAGCTGCCTGATAAACCAGTTTCCGGACCTCTTATTAGTAGGGATATCTATATAGCTCTTGATAATGAACGTTTATATGCTTTCAATATAGATGGGGTAAAGCTATGGACTTTTTTACTTTCAGGTAATGCAGAGACTATAGCTCTGTCAAAGGATAATATTTTTGTAGGTACAAAATATTCTACTCTTGTATCAATAGATTACTCAGGCAGAAGGTTATGGAACAAATCATTATCCGGTCCCGTAAAATCTGTAATTATACTAAATGAAGACTTCATTGTAAGTGCCCATGGGAATATTATATCTATGTTGGATTCTGAAGGTAATTCTGTCTGGAGTAAAACTACAAGAAATTTACAGATTGAACTTGTTGCTTACTCAAATGAAATAATCAGTCTTGATTCTGAAGGGAAAATAAGCTGGTTTACTTTGGACGGTGATAATATCAGTCAGATAAAGGGAGGGATTCCGGCAGGTGGAATATCTGTTTCATCCGATGGGAAGGTCTATCTTAGTAGCAGAGACTGGTTATTTTACAAATACGGTAACAATAAATTTGTAAAAAATAATTTTAATAATTATATATGGCCTTCATTCAGGGGAGGGAGAGAAAATAGAGGTAATTTCTTAAATTACAATTATTTTGAGCAGAAAAATGAAATAAATATCTCTTCTGATTATATATATTTAATGGAAAGTTCAAAAAGTTTAGATGAACAAGTACTGAATGATATTTTAGACGAAATTGAAAAAAGATTGTTTAACCGTCAATTTGATTCAGGAAAGTCTTACCTTTTAGGCATTCTTGAATTATTAGCCGCAGGATCTGTTAAAAGCCCATTATATGAAAATGGTCAATTAGTTAATGAATTCCCTGTCATTCGAAGTAGAGCTATTGATATTCTTGGAATTACTGGTAATTTTAAAACTATTAAGTTTTTGTTAGATTTGCTAAATTATGAATGGGACGATTATGTTGTTAGATCAATTATAAAGTCTCTTGGAAATCTTAAAAGCGATAACGATGAAAATATTTCAAATGGAATTTATAATTATTACAATAACAATAGATCTAATATCAGCCAGAGTTATTTAAGCCAGATTCTTCAATCTGTTCAAAAAGTAACAAACTATAATGGCTATGCTAATAAAAAATTGTTATCTGTTATTACTAACATTTTTTTAACTTCCAGTTCAAAAAATATTAAAGAGCTTGCATTAGATATTATAAATTCAATAAAAAAGTAGATGTTTTATTTAGAAAAGAGTTCTATAATTTTAACTAAGATTATTTATCTATGAACCATAAGGATGTAAGAATGAAAAAAATATATTTTTTAATAATTTTATTGGCAATTATTACTAATATTTCTGCACAAACAGTAGTTAAGGAAGAACTTTTTAAAGTAGAACGAGAATCTGTAGAATTTGTCAATTATGAAGGACCTCATGATAAATTTGAAACAGCCAATGAAATTCGGGGTATCGGGGCATATCTTGGAAATACCAGTTATTCTTCAGATATTAAACGTAGTTATAATAGCAGATACAGTATTAGGCATCTAATTGCAAAAGAGGGACAGGGGCTTCTTAATGCAGATATTTTTTTTATTGAAAAAGATGCTGTTGTTGATCACATAAATAATGTTCGTAGAATTTTATCAGGTTATCTGGAAAAGGCATATTCTTATTCAAAAGAGGACTCTGATATTATTGCAGAATTTGCCAGTTATTATAATGCTGTATATCGTGGAGATTTTCAGTATTTTATTGGATCATATAACAGTATAGTTATTGATAACCTTGAATCAGAAAAAGCCGGAATTTCTACACGGTATCTGGAATGGCCAGGTAATACACAGATGCTTATTCCCCTTACTGCATCAGGCGATTTGAAAATTGATACAGATATTATTAGTAACAAAGATGTAATTGAAGATCTTCGTACCAATGATGATAAGGGAATTGAACCACGAAAAGATATAGTAGAACTTAAAGAGCGTGAAATAGAAGAAGAGCAGGATAAAATTGAGGAGCAGCAAGAGCAGCTTAAAGAGGAACAGGGAAATATTGAAACTGAAAAACAAAAATTAGAAAAAGATATTGAGGAGCTTGAAAAAAGTGAAATTGAAAAACGTCAAGAAGAGATTGCAGAAAAAGAGAGTGTACTTGAAGAAAAACAGAATGAACTAAAAGAAAGGGAAGATAAACAGCAGGAAAGACAGGAAGACGTTCAAAAAGAACGTGAATTAATAGCAGAAGATGAAAAAAAGATAATAGAGAAAGAGAAGGGCAATTCAAGTGCTTCTACTACAAATACAGCTGAAACTGTACCATTTTTAATAATTGATGGAGATGATGCTGATTTAATGGGACGTTTAGCATTGATAAATACAGAAACAGGAGAAATTGATAAACGTTCCTCAATAAATACTGTCAGAGGGAGAAGATATTATTTATCAGGTAAGAAAATGCTTATTGTTTCCGGTATAGATAAAGCTCCTAAAGCTGTTAGATTAATTTATTTAGATTCCGAAACTTTAGAAGTACTAATACAGGGTAATTATGATGTTTTTAGTGATACAGACATATTGTTAGATAGTAGTAGTATCTATGCAGTAGTACGGGAAGATAGTAAATGGTATGTTGGCAGATTTAATGAAAAATTGGTATTACAGTCCCGATCTGGACATGAAGTTTTGTCCTTCACACCCTTACAATTAAATAATGGAGTACTTTATGTTCAGCTGAAAGATGGAAAGGTTGTACCTTTAAATCCAGATACATTGGAAATTGTTGAAAACTAATACTGCACTGATGGGTTGTTGCCGATAGGGAGAGGGGGTCTATCGGCGTAATATTTTTTTAAAAAAATTAGCAATGTAAATGAATAATTTCCTTAAAAATCCAGGATTTTTAAGTTTTTCAAGTTTTGTGTAAGCATCAACAATTTCATCAGGTGTAAAGTCTTTCCTATGTATATTTTCTTCAATTTCCATTTCAAGTTTTTTTATTTTTGTGGGTGCATCTATAATACTTGCTTCAATATTCTCCCAGCCTAACTTTTTGGCCGATTCAAGCCTTCTAAATCCTGCAATTAACTGATATTCCCGTGTAATAACAATTGGGTTCATAAGACCATGAACATTCAAGCTTTCCACAAGTTCATTAATATTACCTGTTTCTTTTCGAATACGTTTTTTGATTTGAATTTCACTTATTCTAACAAGCATATACTTCCTTAATCCAAAAGAGGATTGCTATTAGTTTCTGTGCTATTATCATCTGGAAGGGAATTTATATCATTATTATCAAAATTAAATAGATCATTGGAAAGATCATTGAGGTCAAATGTATCTACACCAAAATCTTCTATAAGAAGAATATCTCTTAATCCATCTACAAGGCTTTCATCTCTTTGATTGTTAAATGAATGGATATCACAAAAAGTTTTTGGTTCCGTCCCTGTTATAAATATTTCATCTAAAAGACCATCATTACATTCACTTGTTGGAATTTTACCTGAAACAGCACATACTTTCATTTCTACAAGACCTGTTTCAGGTTTTTGAAAATCAATTCGTTCAAGACCTGTGTGTACAGTTTTCATATATTCTGCCCAATAAGGACCTGCTGCAGTTGCACCTGTTAATTCTCTTCCTAAGGAGTTGCCGGGAGTGTCAAATCCAAACCAGAGAGCTGTGGTATAGTATGGTGAGAATCCTACAGTCCATGCATCCCCCCAGTTTTGAGTAGTTCCTGTTTTACCAGCCATGGGCATACCGTCAAAACCACCAATATTTACTCTACGCCATCGAAGAGTACCATATTCAACAGTACTTTGAAGCATAGATACCATAATATATGCATTCTGAGGTGTCATTATCTCATTATCTTTTCCACGATTTTCCTGCTGTTCCCGTAATCTTTCTTTTTCAGGTTCCAGTATGATATTACCATTTCTATCTAATACTGAAATAATTGAAATAGGAATAACAGCTTTTCCCTGATTAGGGAAAGTTGCGAAAGCCCGTACCATATCAATAGGAGCCACAGAGGTTATTCCCAACCCGAGAGGGAAGCTGCGTGGGAAAAGAGTACGATTTTCAGCTTGATCTTCTTTTCCCAACAACCTTGATGCTCTTTCTATAGCCGGTTCAAAACCTAATCCATCTAAAACCTGAAGAGATGGTACATTCATAGAGGTTGCAAGTGCATGACGCAATAAAACAGAACCTTCCCAGAATCCAAGGTAATTTGTAGGAGTATATTTATTGCCAAGATCATCAAAAAAAACAATGGGACCATCATAGAGTCTTGTTGCTGTTGTAAATTTTCCAGATCCAATAGCAGCAGAATAATACAAAGGTTTAAAACTTGATCCAGGTTGGACCTGTGCATCTACGGCTCTGTTATATTTTTTTGTTTCAAAATCACTTCCACCAACCATACTTAATATATGACCACTATGATTATCAATAGATATTAACGCACCCTCTACAGTAGTTTTTTTAGCTGAAAGTTGATCTTTCAGAGATGCATATTGAGTTAATTCTTTAACTTCTTTTATTCCAAACATTAGAGACATAAGGTCTAAAGTTGGACTCAAGTGTTTATAAAACTCATTTCTTGCTGCTTTTTTCTGCTTTGATCCTGCTACCTGTATATCTTCAAGGTTAAAAAGAAGACTCAGCATATCAACAATTGGGACATAGGTTTTATCTACTATTCCAAGCCTGGAATCAGATTTTGTTTTATACCTTTCATTTATACTGTGAAATGCTTTATTCATTATTTTATCTGCAATTGCCTGGTATCCAAGATCCAGAGTCGTATGCACTACATAGCCATCTTTATTAATATCCACTGCACCGTAAAGCATATCATTCAATTGTATTCTTACGTATTCACTAAAATATGGTGCTTTACTATCATTATCAAAATAGGCACTGGATATATTAGATCTTGTGTAGTTATAACCATCCCAATATTGTTTGAAAGAAAGATCTGCTTCATCTTGTGTTGCATATCCAAGATTAACCATCTGGTTTAATACATCTATCTGTCTGTCCCTGGCACGTTGAGGATGGTTAATTGGTGAATAAAGAGCTGGACTTGCAAGTTGAACTACAAGAATAGCAGATTCAGCTATACTTATTTCTCTTGCACTATGATTAAAGTAGAACTGTGAGGCAGACTCAACACCATAAGCATTGTGGCCGAAATACATCTGGTTAAGATATATTTCTAGAATTTCATTTTTGGAAAGATCTCTTTCAAATTGAAAAGCATACCATATCTCTTTTAGTTTACGTTTAACTGAAATATCTTTTCTATCTGCATAATGCCATCCTGCCACCTGCATTGTAAGTGTACTGGCACCTGAAAAATAACGACCAGTCAAAATATTAAAAGCTGCACCAGCAACCCTAACAAAATCAATCCCTTTGTGAGTATAAAAAGTACTGTCCTCTCTGCTTATCAGTGCATATAGCAGCTTCTTTGGAAGTTCATCTATGGGAACGATATCCCGTTTTTCATCTGAAAATATTTCTGTTATTAGCTCACCATGCCTATCAAGTATCTGAGTTGGAAGAGCAGGAGTGTATGAACTAAGATCGCCTCTTACATCGATATTATGGCTTGCTGACAGAAAGAATCCAAGTCCCAGGCCAAATATTATTGAAGTAAAAATTGTAAGACTTATAAGTAAACCTGCAAGTATTTTTCTTTTTCCAGTTTGAAACATAGGCATACATTATTTATTCAAAAGGGTTATGTCAAGAAGAAGGCCGATCCTTTTTAAGGAATCGGCCTTGATCAGAACTATCCGGCAGTAATATAGTAAACTGGGAGGGGAACTATATTACCAGCCTGACAATTATATTATCGACCCATAAATAAAATAAGTTAATTCTCCTGTATTAAAATATCAAGAAAAAGTGATATTTTGTAGTTTTTTTCAGCGCTAATAGTAAATTTTTTACTTAGAAAGTAGTCTCCAAGCTCCATTCGAACTACATGATCACCTCTTTCGATCTCTATAGTATCTTCTGGGATAGATTTAAACTTTATTCCATCAAGAAATATTATTGCCCCTTCAGGGGCTTCAAATCTAACAGTAGAAAGAACTTGTTCCAAAGTAAGGTTTATATCTGTAACAGTTCCTCTTGAAATTACAAAAGATCTGCTAATCTCCTTGTAATTATCAGATTTTATGAGTATTTGATGTATTCCTTCTTCAAGAATATATTCAGTTTTATTATCTGCTTGTTTTTCATCCAGTTCAATTTTGTATAGTTCTACAGAAGGTGCACCATTTATACTCAAATTAAGAATACCTTTATTGCTCAAAACTGGAAGAATATCCAATTTTAGAATACTGGAAAGAATACTGGAAGGGATCCCCTTCATGACAGGTATCACAGAAATTAAAAAAGGAGTATCTGATTGATTTAAAATATCAGTAACAAAAGTACCAGGAATTAATTCATTATTTATTTTATTTGACATTGGTATGGAGATAAACATTTTTTTAGAGACAGGAATCAATTTTGAAAAGAGCAGGTTCCCTCTATACGATTTTATGTTCTTATCAGGGGAGGTGTCCAGATTTGAGTAGATGTTAATCATAAAACTATCTCGATATCTGGTTAAATCATCAGGAATAGTTATTGTCACCTCAAGACCCTCTATAAAAGGGCTATCAGTTATAATTAGACCTGTTAAATCGAATATTTTAAAATCTGTTTCTTTTTTTTCTGTTTCTATTGTTACAATACTATTAACTTCACCTCTTATGTTATCAGAGAAAGTTGCGGTAAGTAAAATAAATAGAAATACAAATACAAATATTTTTGCTTTCACTCTTTCTTTCCCAATATCATAAGGCTTGGATCCTTTGGTGTTCCGGAATTTCGGATCTCAAAATGGAGATGAGGACCTGTTGACATTCCAGTTGAACCCACTGTTCCTATAATCATACCCGATTGTACCTTCTGATTCAACTGAACTAATACAGTTTTTAAGTGACAGTACACTGTTTCATAGTTATTTTCGTGTTTAATAGTAATAAAATTCCCGCAAATATCATTATATTTAACATCTTCTATTGTTCCTGCTCTTGCAGCCATGATTTCTGTACCTTCCTCTGCTGCTATATCAATTCCATTATGATAATGTAAGTGCCCTGTAATAGGATTAACTCTTTGACCAAAATGGGAAGAAATTATCCCTGTAGGTAATGGAAATCTAAACATTAACCCCAGGAAGAAAGATCTTTCCACCTTATGAAATTTTTCTCCAGTCAGAAAAAAATAAGTTTTGTTTATATCTCCATTTAATACTAGTTTTGTACTATTTTCAGTTGATCGCCATGATCTAATCATGAATTCAATATCAGATTCAGGGTATAATGGAAGAAAAATTCCAGGAGTATTAGATATTAGCAGTACTTGACCAGGAAGAAGTATATCTGGTTTATTTAAGTGGTTTAACGTTGTAATAGTCTCATAAGGTAAGTTAAATCTTGCTGCCAGTTCGAAAATAGTTGTTCTGCCTTTAAGAGAAATCCTGTAAATTTGAAGAGGGCGCAGAGTTTTATTTTGTTCTGAATTACGGTAATAACTGGAAATATCATCTGATATCTGTTGAAATAGAATATCTGATTGATCCATTCTTTCAATTAATGGATATAAATTATCATTAAGAGTATTTCCTTTAATTGGGAAGATAAGAATAAGTAAACATAGTATTAAAATATTTTTAAAATTATTCTGACCCATTTAGTTTTCTTGATATAAATATAAAATATCCCAAAATAATGAAATAGAAAGCGGCTAAAAGGATACTTAATAATACCAAATCCAAAGATAGTGACAAAAATATTCCATAGAATCCAAGAGTAAATAAAATAAATATTATTGTTTTTTTTACAGGAATTAATATTATTTGTGTTGAAGTCTTTCCTGATTTATGTTGTGAAGTAATCCAATTTTTAAGTTTACCAGTTAGTACAAATATTACTATAAGCATTAAAGTTAGCAAAACAGAATATGTATATCCATTACTGTAATTAGTAGCTATGTACCAGATAGGGAGGGTTATAATTAATCCTGATATTACTATTAGAATAAGATAAAACAGTAAAAAGGATATGTTTTTAAGTATTTTGTGATAATTGGTTATAATTATTTTAAGGCTGGTTATAAGATCAATTTTATTCATTTATATGTTTCTAATCCTTCTCTGGTTTTTTTCCAAATTCCTGCCTCATCATAAAGAAGAAGCTTACCTGCAGTCTCTTCAAGTTTAAAAAGTGTTTTTATCACTTCCTCAGACAAGCTTAAAGTCTCATAAATTAGTACACTCTTTTGGAAATAAATATATGCATCCTCGTATAATTCCAAATAATAATATATCAATCCATGGGCATATAGGTCTTTTGCAATTCCTGTACTATTCTCAATTTTTTTATCCAGAACTAAAGCTTCTTTAATATACATAAGTGCAGTAGTATAATCTTTTTGTTTAGAATGGATTGAAGAAAGGGTATAATTATTAGATGCCATTTCTTTATAAATAGTATACTTCTTATTAATAGTAAGGGCTTTGTTTACTATAAGTTCTGCTTCTGCTAAGTTCCCTTTCCTCTTATTTATTATCCCCATATTATGTAATATTACAGCTTTTAGAGGTATATTCCCAAGATCTTCAATTTCACTCAAAGCTTCTTCAAAAAGTATCATCGATTGATCATATAGTTGATCTGAAAGCTTGATTTCTCCTAAATTGGTTAAACTTTGAGATATTAATAGTGTATTTTGTATGAATTCAGCAACATTTTTTGCTTTATTAAAGTAAATATCTGCAGAATTTATATCACCAGACACAAAATATGTTTTACCTATGGAGTTGTATGAACTTATTATTCCTATTTCATTATCAATTGATATATTTTCTTTTAATGCAAGAAAAAAGAAATCAAGAGCTTTATCATATTCTGAATCTGAAAAAAATTTAGTTCCGAGTTGAGATTGTTCTGCAGCCCTGTTTTTTTTATCATTAATTATTTCCGAATCAACACCTTTTAGAGATGAACATGAAGAAAATATTATAGTAATTGCAAGTAATAAAGGAATAAAGTTTTTCATTAAAATTCCTCTTCTTCATAACTCTTAAAGGTAGTAGGCTGTTCGGTTACAGCAGTAATCCCTCCTCTAAGCAGAGGATTATTGGAAAGGCCTTCCAAAACATCTTTTCCTTTCACAATGGCTTCCCTGCTGCCTTCGAGTAGTTCCGATATCTGCGGTTGAGTTGTGTTTATGTAATTTACAAATGAAGTAAGTTCTGCAGCAGTATTAGCTGCCTCTTCTATAATTGCATAGAGTTCAATATAGAGCTCGTTATCATCATCTAGGAGCTTTGCAATTGTTCCTTTTGGATTTAAGAGATGTGTTAGAAGTCCCTCTGTATCCTTCATTCTTGCTGTAATAACTTTCATATCACCAGTAATTACTGTAGAGTCGGAAAGAATAGTATTTGCAGCTGTCATCGCTTCAGTTATTGAATTGCTAAGCATGGTTATCATGATTGAAACCTCTTCAATAATATCGGCAATAGGACCTTCTGCTTCTCCAGTTATAGTGGACGTTGTGGTGTCTAAAAGTAGAGCAAGAGATTCCATGGTATCATTTGTTGATCGTAACAGTGGGCTTATATCATTTATTATATTAACAATTGTATCATCCCTGGGAGGTATATTAACCAGTTCTTTAGCTATTAGCTTTTTACCCTCTTCAAAATCAGTTGAAGGAATAGAGCTTAATTCCGGAATCAGTTCTGTTGATTTTCCCGGATGAAAAAGCATTCCTCCTCCTCCAATTCCAATAGGACTGATAGATAGTTCAAGAATAGAATTTTTTCTTACTTTTTCAATATATGTATCAAAAATATGAAAGTTGATTTCTACAGAATTATCAGCTAATAAATTTATTTTATCTACAGATCCTATCTGAAAGCCTTTCAATTTAATTGGCATGCCTACACTCAGTCCATTCCCTGTTTTAAAACTGCTTGTATATTTATAATCTTTAGCAAACCATCTCTGGTTTATTCCCATCATAACCAGAATAAAGACAATGCTCATCATGGCAAGTATTATAAAGAGTCCAACAATTTGATCTGCAAAACGTATTTGAAATTTCATTCTACAATGATTCTATTTCAATTAGATAGGTAGTGTCAAATATAATTAAGAGTGATTTATAAGAGAGGAAATTATAATTGCTGTATTTGGGTTTTTACTGTTCAATATTGATTCGATATCACCTGTTTCAACTATTTTTCCATCCTTCATTACAATTAAAAAATCAGCAATTTTTTTTATAAGTTCCGGTGATGAAAAATTAGCAATAATAGTAGCATTTGAATTGTGAATATCCATAATAAGTTTTTTTATTTTTTTTGCTACAGACGGATCTACCAGAACAAGGGGATTATCCATATAAATCAATTCCGGAGAATTAATAAGAGCACGAGCCAGACTGACCATTTTCCGTTCTCCATTTGATAAAGCTGCTGGTATCAGGTTAATACTGTCTGTATAGCCTACTAACCTAAGCATTTCTAAAATTTTATTATCGTGAATATCATTTTCCATATTTGGATAGTGTAGTTTTAAAGGAAGACTCATATTCTGATAAACTGATTTATTTGCCCATAAAGCAGCATCCTGAAAAACAAAACTGCTATTTTTTCTAAATTCAAGAAGGTCTACAGGAGACATTTTAAATAGATTTTTATCTCCAACAAAAATATTACCGGAATCAATAGGTATTAAAGCAGCAGCAACTTTTAACAGCGTACTTTTTCCACAACCAGAAGGACCAATAATTACAGATGTTTTTCCTTTAGGAAAATGAACATTGACTTCAGAAAGTATTTTTCGTTCATTTTTTATAAGAGTAATATTGTTAAGATAAATGTTATGCATCAGCTAGCCTCATTACTTAAGTATAATAAATTAGTACAATAAGTGCATCTGCAAGAATACACAGTACAAATGCAGTTCCTACCGCTTTTATGGTCATTTGCGGTATTTCTGTAGATGATTGTTCAACCTGAAATCCATAGTATATTGAAACGACAGAAATAATTACTCCAAATACAAGACTTTTTATTATAGATGAGACTATATCATCAAGATGAAGGTTGTATAGTATTTTATGAAAATACTCAGCTGCCTGAATGGGGTATATAAATTGTGTAATAAAATAGGATCCAATTAGACCAAAAAAGTTAAAATAAAAATTAAGAAGAAGTAAAGAGAGTGTTACTCCTATAAAACGGGGTACAGCTATGTAACTAAGGGGATTAACTCCTGTTGCAATATATGCTTCAATTTCATGATTTACTACATTACTGCCAATTTCTGTTGTTATAGCAGTTCCTGATCTTGCAATAATTATAAACGCACATAACATTGGGCCTAATTCTCTTGTAATAATAGTAATAAGAATAGGATAAATAAGGTCTCCCTGACCAAATTGGGGTAGTATTCCTACACCCTGAATAATAATAACTGCACCAAGAGCAACAGCAATTAGGGATATATTATTAAGTGCCTGGACTCCGGTAAATAAAATTTGCATAGTTAGAACTTTTCTTCCTACACGTCCATTTTTAATAAATCCAAATGTTGCTTTTATAATCTGGAAAAAGAACCCAAGACCATAAAGCAGAGCTTTTATGTGATTTATCAACCAACGCCCAAGTTTACCCAGCATTATTCCTCCTGTAGAAAATAGTAATGGAAAATACAGGTTCATACAATACTTAAGTACCCTTCGATAAAATTGCAATGTATCGAGACACCGACCTTCCTACCTAATGAGTTCCTTTGGAAGAAAATCTTCAGAGATTTTACCAAGTTTAACAGTTCTTCCTAACTTGATATGTGGTTTATTATCACCATGAAAATCTGAACCAGCTGTAATAATGCAGTTTTTTTCTTGTGCATATTTTAAAAGTCTTTTTGTCATATTTCTTCTGGTTCCGGAATGAACTGCCTCTATACCATCAATTCCCAAAGAGATCCAATAATCAAGTTTTTCAATAAGAGCATTGAAATTTACAGGAATATTAAGAGGGTGAGCTACAATGGCGTATCCTCCGGAAGTATGAATAAAATTAATAGCTTCTTCCAAAGAAATCGTTACCCTGGGAATGTAAAAAGGTTTTCCCCATGTAAGGTAATCTTTAAATGCTTCGTCTATACTGCAGACATGCCCCTGTGTCATCATCCAGGATGCAAAATGGGGTCGACCAATGGTACCTTTTGTAAGTTTTTTTAGTTCTTCATAGGTAATTTTTAATCCATTATCATTCATTAAATCAATTATTTTTAAGTTTCTTAATTTTCTATTTATATTAATATTCTTTAGAATTGGATTATTATCCCATGATTTTATTCCTAATCCCAGTATATGAAGTTCTCCAGGTTTATGATTTACAGATAATTCAATTCCTGGAATAAATTTAACATTTTTGGTTGCAGCAGCTTTTACTCCTTCCTTCAAACCTTCTGTTGTGTCATGATCGGTAATAGCTATGGCTTTCATTGAAAGATTTTCTGCTTTATTGATAAGTTCAGTTGGAGAAAGTGTCCCATCAGAATAATGTGAATGAGTATGTAAATCGATCATATGGTCATAATATAAACTATGATGATGAAAGGGTACATACAAAAAAAGAATGATGAGTACACTAATCCCTGTCGATAAACAAAAGTAAGAGGTTTTTATACCAGTTATTATCATTAATTAGAGTTATGGTTATTTTAAAACTTAATATGATACAATGCGTAAAAAGCTTAAGAAGATAGTTATTGACATAAAAAATTGTGGAAAGTACAATTTAACCTGAAGAACAGGAGATACCATGCCTAAGTCTGTAAGTTACAAGACTAACTCAATTGTATATTTTAAGGGTGATATTAATGAAAAAATATACATTCTGAATAATGGGAGAGTTAGTTTAAATTATAATGACATTGAAACAGGTCAGGAAATGCATGATCTTATTAAGACAGGTGAATTTTTTGGAGTTAAATCGGCCATGGGTAAATATCCCAGGGAAGAAACAGCTGTTGTACTGCAGGATTCATCTATGATTGCATTTTCAGTATCAGAATTTGAACAGATAGTATTACAAAATACACGAATAATGATAAAAATGTTAAAAGTTTTTTCAAATCAACTTAGAAGAATTCATAAACAGGTAAGAAATCTATTAAGAAGTGGGGTTGATGTAAGTGATCCGGAAACAGGACTGTTTAATATTGGTGAGTATTATCTAAAGGTTAGAAAGGGAAAACAGGCTATTTATGCCTTAAGACGCTACCTTACATATTACCCATCAGGTAAATATGCATCTGAAGCATCAAGATTACTTGAATCAGCTGAAAGTGGTTCTGTTCCTAATTTAGCAGTCTCATCTGCAGGATCATCACGACAATCAGGAGCTGATCTCTCTGAAATTGCAAAATCTTATTATAATGCTGTTAGTTTGTTTAGCCAGGAAAAATTTAAAGAAGCCCTTTCCGGATTCCAGAAAATTATTGAGGATGGAGTTGATGGTGAATATGAAGCAAAAGCCAGATATGAAATTGGTAGATGTCAATTTAATTTGCAAAAATATGAGTTATGTATAAAACACTTTACTTCCCTTATTCAAAAGTATCCTAAACACCCCGATCTGATTGACTCATTATTTTATGTGGGAAAAAGCTATGAAGAGATGGGTACTATTGATAAAGCAGCAGGGTTCTTTAAGAAAGTAATAGCAATGGCCAAAGACGAGGCCCCTATAATGCGTAAAGCTAAAAAGGCTCTTAAGGGAGTGGAGGATAAATAATTATGGCTCTTGACCTATCTATGTTCAATCGATTTGCTGTTAATTTTCAACCTGGAGATATTATTTTCTGTGAATATGAACCTGGAGATAACTTCTATCTTATTCAGTCAGGTCGTGTCCAAATTGTTAAAATAATTGATGACCTTGAGAAGATAATTGATATTCTGCAGCCAGGTGAAATATTTGGGGAGATGGCTATTCTTGAAGAAGCTCCTCGATCTGCTTCTGCTGTTGCTCTTGATAACGTGAAGGCTCTTGAATTTAATCGTGAAAATTTTGAAATTCTTATGAAGGGTACTCCCCAGATAGCTTTGAAATTACTTAAACTTTTTACTAAGCGGATTTATGATCAAAAACGTAGATTTTTGATTTTGACTTTAGATGACCCTCAAGCAAAAATTGCAGATGTGTTTTTAATGCTTTCAGAAGCTCAGCCTATTCATGATGAATCTGTAAATGAACGGGTATTTATGACAACAGTTGAAGATATTGCACACTGGGCAGGTGTTTCTCCTGTAGAAAGTAAACGTATTCTAAATCAGTTTGCAAGTCAAAGACGGCTGGAGATATTTCCTGATAAAATAGTTGTACAGAATATTAATGATTTTGCAAGGTTTGTCAGTTCTAAAAGGCGATCACAGGTATCGGAATAGACTATTTATGTAGGTAGGGTCACGAGGATTTGCGTTGCAAACCCTTGTGGCCCTACCTACATGTTTTTACAATTAATCAATCTTTTTCAGTATCAGTGTTGAATTGTGACCACCAAATCCAAAGGAATTTGACATTGCAATTTTTACTTCTT
>JAOZPU010000053.1 GCA_029932585.1 Spirochaetia bacterium
AAATATAGTTAAATATGAAAAATGGAAAGAAATTGTTACTAAAATTATTGATATTTAAGTTTTTCAATCAATGCAGTCACTTATCCATCTATCTTCTTTTAAAACCATAAGTTCGGTATATCCTGCATTTAAAATAATTTTTTTTGCTTCATCAAAATAATTATCTATTCTATCGGGTCTGTGGGCATCAGAATTAAGCATTACCGGGATGTTATATTTTCTTGCAATTTTAATTATCCAGGGTGAGGGATATATTCTCGTTGGGTCATTTAAAACTTTCCCTGTATTTATTTCTAAAATCTGATCACTTTCTGCAATACATTCCAGGGTTAATTCAATCTCATCTTTATACCATTTTTCTGTTTCATCAAAATAGATGGAATTGATATTGGTTTTTTTTACTACATCTAAATGTCCCAGTATTTCAAATCCACCTTTTTTAGACATATTTCGTATCAATTTGTAATATTCTTTAACAAGAGGTTTTGCATCACCATTATATGTGTCATTTATTAACTGCTCCATTTCACTCTTTGTATATTCTACACCCAGGTATTCTCCTGTAATAATATCCGGGAGCACATGAATTGAACCAATAATAAAATCAAGTTGTAACTCCTTGTAAAATTGGTCTGATGGACCCATTTTACTTTCAACAAAATCAATTTCCAATCCAATTTTCAGATCTATAATATTTTTATATGCTGATTTAAGTCGTTTTGTTTCATTTAAGTAGTCTTGTAGTACGGATTTTGGCATTGTCCAGTCATTTTCAAAGGGTAAAGGGGCATGTCCTGAAAACCCAAATACATCAAATCCCCGGCTTATAGCTGACTTAACATAATCTTCTAATTTCCCTGTTCCATCACAAAATTCAGAATGTGAATGATAATTTGTTTTGAACATACTGTACCCTTTTCTGTTTTGTGAGAGCTTTTTGTGCAGAATCTCATTTTCTAGTTAAAAAATACTTCTTCTCTAATTTATAAACAGTTGGCTGGCGCAAAAAGCCAAAAACAAACCGAATTCATAGACATCGTAAAAGTCTCTATGATAATATACTCATATTCAGGTATAAAAGTAACTGTATAAGTAACAATGAGGAATATATAATGAGTAAAAGTCTCGAAGAGAGTGTCCGGGAAGCCTCGGAAAATATAAAATTATGCAGAGCTGAGATTGGGAAAAGAATTATTGGCCAAAAAAGTATGATTGACGGAATGCTTATGGCTTTGATAGCAGAAGGGCATGTTCTTCTCGAAGGAGTTCCTGGTCTTGCAAAGACTCTTGCTGTAAAGACTGTGGCTGAGGTCATTGATACTGGTTTTAAGCGGGTACAGTTTACCCCAGATCTTCTTCCTGCGGATTTAATTGGAACACTTGTATTTAGACAGCAAACTGGAGAGTTTGTTGTTAGAAAGGGTCCTGTATTTTCAAATGTAATACTGGCAGATGAAATAAACAGAGCTCCTGCTAAAGTCCAATCAGCACTTCTGGAAGCTATGGAAGAGAAGCAGGTTACCATTGGTGATAAAACTCATAAACTGCCTTCCCCTTTTTTTGTTTTAGCAACTCAAAACCCTATTGAGCAGGAAGGAACTTATCCTTTGCCGGAAGCTCAGTTGGACAGATTTTTAATGAAACTTTTGGTAGAATATCCCTCCCCTTCAGAAGAATTGGAAATATTGAGGATGATGGGAGTTCCCGGGGAACAAAAAGTTTCCAGGTTGTTAACAGCTGATTTATTAAAAAAACTACAAAAAACTGCTTCTGAGATTCTGGTTGATGAAAGAATAGAGGAATATATTGTTGCAATAATTACAGCATCAAGGCAAAAAGAGGATGCAGCAAGATCTTATACCAGATTTATCGACTTTGGAGCTTCTCCAAGGGCTACTATCTATCTGTACAGATGTTCAAAAATTAAAGCTCTATTTGAAGGGCGAACATTTGTAATTCCAGATGATGTAAAGTCGGTTGTTTATAATGTTTTACGCCATAGAATTGTGCTTTCTTATGAAGCCGAATCTGATGAGTTAACAGCTGATGATATTATCAGTCAAATTTTAAAAGTAGTACCGGTTCCTTAATAGATGAATAATCTTGAATTATTCTCACGTATTAAAAATCTTCCTCTTGTTTCATCCAAACTGGTTAATGGTTTCCTTGCAGGAAATTATCGTTCAGTTTTTAAAGGCCCAGGTCTGGAATTTGATGATGTAAGGGAGTATTCCGAGAGTGATGATTCAAGGTTTATTGACTGGAACGTAAGCTCCAGATTAGGTTCACCCTATACCAAAACATTTCGTGAAGAACGGGAGCTTGTACTTTTTTTAATTGTTGATGTATCTGCATCTTTAAGGACAGGTACGGGTAAGGTCCGAAAAAAGGATGCAGCAGCTATTCTTTCTTCCCTTTTGGCATTTTCAGCTGTGCACAATAATGACAGAGTTGGTGCTGTTTTTTTTACTGATAAAATTGAGAAATGGGTACCCCCAAGGAAAGGGAAAAAACAGGTCTTTAGATTAATTGAAGATATGATGGACTTAAAGCCTGAAGGCCAGGGGTCTGATCTTGGGAATGCTATACGAACTGTTTATGAGTCCCTTCATAGAAGAGGTATTTGTGTAGTTATTTCAGACTTTAGAACTCCTCCTGTCTGGAGGGAGTTGGCGTTACTTGGGAAAAAACATGATGTAATTGCCCTGAAAATTACAGATCCTTCAGATTTTAATTTTCCTGTATCCGGGCTAATTGAACTTACCGATCCTGAAACTGGGGCAACAATATATGGTTCCGGCAGATTTAAAACTTTTAGGAAAAAATACCGTGATTTCTGGGAAACTAATGATATTTTCTGGAAAAGAGAGTGTCTACGCAGAGGAGTACATACTCTATCTGTGAGTACTGAAGATGACCCTGTGAAAGAATTGTTAGGATTTTTCTCATCCAGGAGGGGGCAATGAGAATTAGTCTTTTTTTGACAATTCTTTTTTTATCTCTTACTGCTGCGAGTGCCGATACAGGTATCCAGGTTGAAGATACTGTATTTATACCAAAAGAATTTTATGTTGGAGATAAGGTAGAATTAAGAATTAAACTGGATGTAGAGAATAATTTTAAATTACAACTTCCCGGGACTTTGCCTTCCTCTCCCTGGATTGAAATTAATTCCTTAGAGATTTTCGAAAATAATACAGTTCCGGAATTAAGAATAGTTTTTACTTCTTTCATTCCAGGGACAAGAAGTTTTCCAACTCTTTTTTTGGGTGATATTGTTCTGAATTCAGTTAAAATTCACACCTCTTCTTTAATTGAATCCAGGGATGCCGAGTTTAGTGGGATAGAGGATCAGCTTTTACTTCCTGGAACAAAGCTGGGTTTAGGTGTTATTGTAGGTGCACTTTTTATTGGCCCCATGTTAATTATACTTTTATTAGGGCCATTCAGGAAAAATATAGCAAAGATAATAAAAAATAGTATCAGTCGTAGCCCTATAAACAGATTAAATAAGATTTTGAATGAACTTACCGATCAAAAAAATGGAATTAGTTGCAGAAGATTTTATATACGATTATCAGCTGCAGTTAGAGAATATTTGTCAAAAAGGTCAGATACTGATTTTATAACATTAACAACATCCGATATAGAAATTGCTCTGATAAAAGTTCTTGGACATAGAGAATTTTCCACTATGCTTTATGATATGATGAAGCTTTCCGATGCTATTAAATTTGGTAAAGTTACAACAGATGATCAAAAAAAATTGGAAGATATTGATCTTGTTAGAAATATTTCAAAATTTTTTGAAGGGAAAATTAACAGTAATGAAAAATCCAGGAGTTCAGTTTGATTACTTTTGATTTTCCCGGAATGCTGTTATTTATTGCAATTTTACCTCCATTTATATTTTTAAGACATTTTTGGAAAAATAGAGGAGGAAGGTTATCCTTTTCATTTACAATTTGGCAAAAAGAGGTCTTTAAACCGGGTATTTACCTATCCAAAATAATTTTATTTTTAAGCTCAGTCTTTTTTTGGATTGGTTTTTTATTACTGCTTATAGCTAATGCAGGGCCTTCTTTAGTCTCTAAAGAAAAAATTTATTTAACCAGAGGTATTGATATTATCTTTGTTCTTGATGAATCTCCCAGTATGGCCGGTAAAGATTTCCTTCCTGATAACAGATTCGAATCTGCAAAAAATGTAATAAAAACTTTTGTTCAGGGACGAGACCATGATCCTATAGGCTTGGTTAGTTTTGGTAAAAATGCTGTATTAAGAGTTCCTCCTGGCCTTGATTATGAATATTTTTTGGAGCATCTGGAAGGATTGCAACTAATGGATCTGGGAAATGGAACTGCTATGGGTATGGGTATTGCAGTTGCATGTCTTCATCTTGATAAGAGCACTGCAAAAGAAAAAGTTATTATATTATTAACTGATGGTGATAATAATGCTGGAGAAATACTTCCTGAGTCAGCAGCAAATATCGCGTCTGCTATGGGTATAAGAATTTATTCTGTTGGAATTGGAAGTAGTGGTGAAGTTCCTCTTGAGTTTACAGATCCTGAAACAGGGAAAATTTACAGAGGAATGTATGAAAGTGGCTACAATGAGGATATCTTAAAAGAAATATCTGAAATAACCAATGGAGAGTTTTTTCAGGCACAGAGCCCTGGCGCATTAGGTACAATAATGTCCTCTATTGATTCCCTTGAGAGAATTGAAAAACGGACAAAGTTAGTTATTAATACAAAACCAATTCATAGAGAGGTTATTTTAATTGGATTTATTTTGATTCTTTTTGATTTTTTCTTAAAAAAATGGATATTCAGGGAGGTTCTCTAATGGTTTCCCGACCGGACGCTTTTCTCCTTTTTTTTATATTACCCCCTCTTCTTTTTGTTCTATTTAAGCGGTACAAAAGAGGGAAAAGAGATCTTACAGCCATTGGAGGTAAATGGAGATCTGGTCTGCTAATGGATGTTTTTTTAATTAAGTGGTTTTTTTCTTCTTTACTAATTACTCTTTTTGTAATTTTTTCAATACTATCCCTTGCAGAATTTACAGGAGGGGGGAAAACAACTGCAGAACCATCTTCTGGAATTGATCTTGTTTTTACTGTAGATATTTCCGGAAGTATGCTGGGAACTGATGTTTATCCTTCCAGGTTGAAGCGTTCAACTGATTTAATTAGTGCATTTGTTGAGAATTTGCCTGGAGAGCGATTTGGTTTGGTTGTTTTTAAGGGTTCCGGAATTAAAATTATTCCAATTACAGAAGATAGTTCTTCTCTAAACACTGTCCTTCCTTATCTCAATCCCGATATGTTTTCTTCAAAAGGATCCAATTTAGAAACAGGCATTACTACAGCTGTGAATTCTTTTACTTCCGGTGAAGAAAGAAAGAAGATTGTATTAGTATTTACTGACGGGGAAAGCTTTTCGGGTAGTACTTCCCTATTAGCAAAAGAAGCAAAGATGAAAGATGTATCAATTATAATTTTCGGGACTGGAACAGATCAGGGTACAGAACTTTATAACCAAAGTGGTGAGCCTGTTCTGGATAATAAAGGAAATATTGTTATTAGCAGACAGAATAGAGCTCTTCTTCAGGAGCTTGCTTTATCAGAAAATATCTTCTATTTAAATATATCAGATAGTTCTGTGTTGAATAATTCTCTTGATATTATTAATAAGCAGGCTGGAGCTTCGGTTATTAATAATAAGGAGAGTCAGTATCAGTTTTTTCTTTCTGCAGCAATATTATTTTTATTTTTATATATTAGTGTGAGGATTTTCCCTTGGAAAAATACTTTTTAACAGGTTTTTTATTGTATCTATTTATTATATTTTCCTCATGTAGTAACACTTCTGCATATCTGGATGTTATAGAGGGTAATTATGCTTTCTCCAGAGGGGAATATCAGGAGGCAAATTTTTCTTATCTTAATGTAAAAGATAGTGAGTTATACAGAGATTATATTTCCTATAATCTTGGAAATGTTTATTATGCTCTTGGTGAAATCGATTCGGCTTTTAATGAATGGCAGTCAATAGAAGATAATATCGTAAATAAAATTAAAATTCGAACTTTTTTTAATGAAGGAGTGCTGCTTTTTGAACTAAGCAGATATGAAGAGGCTTATGAAATATTTCGTAAGATATTAGTGTTGGAATCTTCAAATATAAATGCAAAAATAAATTTAGAATATTGTATAGCCAAAATGAATTTTAATACTGAAAATCGAATTGATATTAGTAAGTCTTCAGTTGAGAATTTAGAAAAGACAGATAATGTTAGTAGAGTCCTTGATTTTGTAAAAAGAAGAGAAACAAATCTGTGGAAATCTACTGTTGAACCCTCTACAACATCTTCCAGTCTAAAGGATTGGTAGATTATGAAATATTTATATAAATCCTTAATATTCTTATTTTTAATGTTGCAAGGCCTGTCTGCGCAGGAATTAATTATGGAGATGTCTCCTAATCCTGTTGGGAGGGGTGACAGGTTTAGTATAGATTTTTTTATTGATTATGAAGATATGAGTTTAATATCAGTTGAACCTCCTGTTCTTCCAGATGGAATAAGTTTATATAAAGGGCCATATAAAAGACCTTATTGGCTGGAACTTCCAGATGGGAGCAGCAGGAAAAAAACATTAATTACATATACTTATTCAACAAGTAAAGAGGGACGTTTTGAAATAGGATCTTATTTGTTTACTCTTGGAGAAAAAGTATACTTAACAAATCCTCAGATTATTCGAATTGGTCTTTATAAAAATAGAAAATTATATATGCCTTATAAAGTAGAATGGTCTATTGGTGCCGGCTCTTTTTATGAAGGACAGGCGATACCTATTGTTTTAGAAGTTAAAGATCTGGAAGAGGTTATGCTTTTTGATGATATAGTAATAGCACATCCTGATAGAGGGTTTCTGGAGCCTGTAAATAATTTGGGACAGGTAGAAGTTTCAACTATTGGTAACACTTCGATTTATACTATTCCTGTTCGGGGGTTTATTTTTACTCCATCCTCGACTGGTAATCTAAAAATCCCATCCAGTACAGTTACAGCAAGGGGAATAAGTTCTGTATCAAAAACTGCTTCAATAGAGGTTTTTAAAATACCCCCAGGGATAAAATCGACCGGTGCAATTGGGAAGTTCTATATTTCTACCAGCCTTGCTGATACTAATCTTGCTGAGAATGAAAATATTATATTGCATGTAAAAGTGGAGGGAGCTGGAAATCTCAACTATTTCCAATTACAGCCACCTTCAGGCCAGGGGTTAACTTTGGTTAATACAGCTGAGGTGTCTGAATACCACTCATCATTTGATGGATACAAAGGGAGCAGAGAAACAATTTATACATTCATTTCAGATACTCCAGGAGCTAAAACTATATCAATCCCGGCTTTTCCTTATTTTGATCCTGATACTGATACTCTATATGAAGGGCGCATAAGAGATATCACATTTCAAATTGATGCTAATTTAGCTAATGAAAATAATAATGAAGAAACAGAATCTTTTCCTTTTTCCCCAAAAAGAGGTGATAAGCGTGGTTTTACATCAACAGGTAGATATAAAGATCCATCAAGTTATCTTTGGCTTCTTCCGGGACCACTTGTTTTTCTTATATTTTTTCTTACAGGCAGAAAGAAAACATTTCTTGGGGTTTCAATTATATTTATTGCAGCTTCAGGGCAAATTGATATTAATCGGGCCGTGGATATTGGAATCGATCAATACGAGGCAGGCCAATATCAAAGTGCTATTGAGTATTTTCAACAAGCAAGTGATGAATTATCAGATAATTCATTCCTTAGTTATAATATAGCTTTAGCATACTATCAGCTGGGTGATTATGGAAAATCAGTTTATGAAGCAAGAAATGCATTCTATCATGATCCTTTTAACCTGGAGTACAGGAAGTTGATAAACTATATTGAGTTGAAAGGTGGCATTCTTTACCCTATAGAACTTTCTTTTAATCTTTACCCTGATGCCTTTTTGTTTTTATTAATGATTTTAGTAAATACAGCGGCATTTGTTGGTGTTATCTATCTTGTAAAGAATAAAAATATTTATTTTATATCTTCAGTTCTTCTGCTGGGATTAGGTCTTTTGGCAGTAGGAGGATTGGGATTTTCTATTATTCAAAAAGACCGGCAGGTTGGAATAGTTGTACAGGATCATGTTTCTGTTAAAAAAATTCCTCTTCCAAAAGGAGAAACGATTGAGGAGATGCAGTCCGGAGAGAGTGCTCTTGTAAAGGGAGATTCCAATAACTATCTGTTTATAAATACTGGAACAGGAATTAAGGGTTGGGTTGAAAAGTCTGATCTTATTATTATTAAGGATTAACTGTTAATGGATTTTGATAAAATGATGAACACCTGGCTGGATTCTGAAGATAGCTGGGATGAATATAAAAAGGATGAGCAGCCTAAAAATAGATTAAAGGGTAATGAGCGGTCATTTTTAAGAAAACTCCACCCAGAGGCAGAGATTGATCTACACGGGAAAACTATAGACGAATCAGAAACTTTATTATCGATGTTCATAAAAGAGTCCTCGGGAAGAGGCTTGAGAAAGGTTTTAATTATACATGGCAAAGGGAATCATTCTCAATCTGGTCCTGTTCTTGGTATCTGGGTAAAACATTTTCTTGAATCTTCATCTTTATGTGGTGAAACAGGCCATCCTGATAAACGGGATGGGGGAACAGGGGCCACCTGGGTTATTTTGAAACCCCAGGGAACAGACAGGCCTGTTCCCTAGGGTGTTATTATGATTATTCTTCTGTTAATACTGCGTCTTTCTTTTTTCTTGTAAAAAATCCAAATACTACAAGAACCAGAACTACAACAAGTATTATTAATGTTGACATCGCTGCAGATGATCCATCTTTTCCATCTTTTTCCAGATTTATTACAGAAACAGCTGCAAGGTGGACATCAGGTGAAATTAGAAAGATTACCGCACTTACAGTTACCATTGATCTCATAAAATAGTATATAAGATTACTCATAAAAGAAACTTTGCTTAAAGGGAATATTACTTTTATAAAAGTATTGGTTATTCCTGCTCCCAGGCTTGTTGCAGCTTCATCCATGGAATTATCAATATTTTTCATATTAGTTATACTGGATAAGGTGCCAAGAGTAAAATTACTTACTAATACATTTATTACTATTAAAAGAGGCATTCCGTACAATATATCATCCAGATTCATAAATCTGGTATTAAAAATAAGAATATAACCAAGTCCCATTACAAGTCCTGGAATTGCTGCAGGTATAATTGAAAGCAAATAGAGAGGTTGTGCAAAAAACGGATTTTTTTTCTCTATAATATATCCGTTAAGCATAGTTAAAAACGCTCCAAAAAATCCTACTGCAAGTGATATCCAAAGACTTGTCCATAGAACACCCAGACCTCCAGGGATCCTGAAATTAAAATGGTCCAAAGTTAATGTCCAGTCATACATCCATACTTTAACAAAAGATTTATATACAATTATTCCTATAATTGAGACAAGTACAAAAGCAACAAGCCAGCTGTAAATTGTAAAAAATGTTTTTTTAGCTGGTCTTGTAGGCGGGATTTCCGGATTAGCAAGAGAGCTTATCATAGAAGCGCTCTTTTTGGTAAAGTAATAGTTTAAAAGAAAAGCTGTAACAGATGGTACCATTAGAATAACTGCAACTGTAGTTCCCAGATCGAATCGCTGCATACCAATAACCTGAAGGTATATCTCGGTAGCAAGAACCTTATAACCTCGTCCTATTATTATTGGATTACCAAAATCTGTAATTGCCAGATTAAAAACAAGTGCCGCTGCAGAGAAAATACCATATCTTGCTGTTGGAATAGTTATCTTAAAAAAAGATGTCCAGCCGGAAGCGCCAAGACTTGCTGCGGCTTCATCAAGCCTTGAGTCGACTGCAGAAAGTGTTGTGTATAAAATAACCATTGCATGTGGAAAGCAGTAAAGTACTTCAGAAACTATTATTCCATTAGGACCGTATATATTCCAATCTGTGTGCAGTAGCCCGGACGTTATAAGACCGTTTGAACCAAATAAAGAAATAAGGGCCATAGCCTGAAGCATGGATGGAGCTACCAGAGGAATCATGGCAATATAGTAGAGGGACTTTTTCCATCTAATGGTGGTTCTTGTAAGTCCATAGGCAAATATAAATGCAAAAACTGTTGTAAACAGCATGGACCAAACTGCAATCCAAAGGCTGTTTAGAAGAGATTGTATCATATTCGAATCAGTAAAATAATCAACAAAGTTTTTTGTTGTTAATTTCCCGGTAAATTCGAACTGTTTTGGCGCGTATTCTGTAAAACTCAGCCTTATTATATTAAGAACAGGAAGTGCTAAAAAAATTAGCAGGAATATCCCAATAATACCGCCAATTATATATACTATGTGTCTGTCTTCAAGAATAGTTTTATTTGACTGTAAGTTTTTTGTTGAAATTGTTGACATTATTCTACCCCGTATTAGTTATTAAAAATAAGAAAACCATCAGAGGGAAAATGGACTTTTACATCCTGTCCCCTTACCATTTTCATTCTGGTAAAATCTTTTTCAAGAATATCAACAATAATTTCATGATCATTTTTACGAATTATAAGCCTTATAATCAGACCAAGATAAATAATAACTATAAGTTTTCCTTTAATTACATTCTCAGTTATTTTGCTATCGCCGTCAATAATCTCCAGTTGTTCCGGTCTCATTGAAGCTGTTATGTTTCCTGATGTTATTTTACTGCTGCTATTGATTTTAATAGTACAGTTTTTAGTTTTCAGAATGCCATTATTCAATTCCCCTTCAAAGAAATTACTGGTACCGACAAAATCAGCAACATACTTTGATGTAGGTGTTTTGTATATTTCTACAGGTACATCTATTTGTTCAATAGTTCCCTGATTCATTATTACAACTCTGTCTGAAATGGCCAGGGCTTCTTCCTGGTCATGGGTAACATATATTGTTGTAATTCCAAGTTCTGTCTGAAGTTCTTTTATTTCAGCACGGAGTTTAACCCTTATTTTTGCATCCAGAGCACTCAATGGTTCGTCCAGAAGAAGGACTTCAGGGCTTGGAGCCAAAGCTCTTGCCAGGGCTACTCTCTGCTGCATTCCGCCGGATAGCTCGGATGGATATTTGTGTTTAGCATTTTTTAGGCCAACTATATCCAGGAATTCATCGACTCTTGAATTTATTTTATCCTTTGGATATTTATGCATTCTTAAACCAAATGCAACATTATCACTTACTTTCATATGTGGGAAAAGTGCATATGATTGAAATACAATACCGAAATTTCTTTTTTGAGGTGTTAGGTCATTGATAACATTCCCTTTGTATATTATTTCTCCAGCTGTAGGGGCTTCAAAGCCAGCTATCATTCGGAGTGTTGTTGATTTACCACAACCTGAAGGACCCAGAAGTGTTAGAAATTCTCCTTTGCCAACTTCCAGATTTATTTTCTTTACAGCTTGAAATTTATCAAAGCTTTTAGATATATCTTTTAAAATTAGATTTTCAGCCATTGTATACCTGCTATAGTTTTATTTTTACCGGTGAATTACCGGAATTTTAGGTTTTTTCTTGTAAAACTGACTGCAAATTATTTAAATTGCAGTCAGTTTTTAAAAGCTTATTTAGCTATTGTTTTATCCTGGAAAAGGGATGTCCACTTATCAACAATATCCAATTTATTTTCTGATGCCCAGTCAAAATCCATATCAAAAAGATTTACTTCATCTTCTGATGGAAGAGGGATTTCACTCTGTGAAGTGATGCCCGGGAGTGTAACCATAATTTTATACTTTGAGTATGCAGTCATAGCATTTTTAGAGATTGCCCAGTCAAGAAATTTCTTTGCGTTTTCGGGATTTTTTGCATTTTTAACAAGACCATTTGCTTCCAGCTCATAACCACTTCCCTCTGCAGGGAAAACTATTTCTACCGGATAACCGGAATCTATCTGTTTTGCAACTCTATAACCAAAAGAAGCACCAATAGTAATTTCACCCTTGGATGCAATTTTCGCCGGAGCAGAACCGGAATTAGTATATTCTACTATATTTTTATGAAGTTTTCCAAGAAAGTCCCATCCAGCTTCACTTCCATCTTTAATTCCTTTCCAGAGAAGAATGGAAGAAACCTGTAAGTAACCTGTTCCTGAGCTACCTGGATTAGGCATAATTATTTCACCCGCATATTCTGGTTTTGTAAGATCTGCCCAGCTTCTTGGCATTTCGAGGCCTAATTTTTCAAGTCGATCGGTGTTTACACAGAATGCTGCAACAAACATATCAATTGCTGTCCAGTATCCATCAGGATCCTTGAATTCTGCAGGGATAGCATCCCAGCCATTTGCTTTGTAGGGTTCAAAAAGAGATTTCATTCCGCCTACTACTGTAACAGCTGAACCCCAAACAAGGTCTGCCTGTGGGTTGTTTTTTTCTGCCATTAATTTTGCGGCAAGTTCTCCGGTAGAATATCTTACCCATTTGATATTCAGTTCTGGTAACTCTTTTTCTGCAAGTGCAAGATAATCTGCAGTTTCATCTTCTTCCAAAGCAGTATAAATTACTACTTCATTAGATCCTTCTTTACTTCCACTTGCAAATAAAAATGCAGGAGCAAGTATTAATGTGATTAAAAGTGTAATAATTAGTTTCCTATACATAGGAACCTCCCTATATTGATTATTCAGTCAGTCTAAACTAATAGAGGGAGAAGTCAAGAAAAAAATCAATAAAGATCATAAAGGAGCAAATCCTGAGTGACTGTCCTTAGGAACCAACAGTATAAATTTGAGTTTTAAAAATAATTATTTATGGATTAGAAAAGGAATTTAACGTTCTCTGTAGATAATTCTTCCACGGGTAAGATCGTATGGGGAAAGTGCTACACGAACTTTATCTCCAGGAACAATACGAATATAATGTTTACGCATTTTTCCGGAAAGATGTGCCAGAATAACATGACCGTTTTTAAGTTCAACCTTAAACATAGTATTTGGAAGAGATTCCTTAACTACACCTTCAACTTCTATCGCTTCCTCTTTAGCCACATTGCCTCCACAGTCTTGTTAGTGGACTCATCTTATGGTAATAGAAAATTTTTGTCAAGGAAAGGTAACATGTAAAAGCCAAACAAAGGCCTGAAGGAGTTGACTTTTTTGTAGATTTGGGGCAGATTAATCTGCTTTAAAGGATTTTGTGATGTTAGTGGAAATAGCTTGTTTTTGGCTTTTTACGCCAGGTACAGATTTTATTTACTAGATGTGGACTTTTTATTTAAAGTTCATACTGTGACATAGTGCAAAAAGCTTTTTTAGGACTTGGTTATTAAAAGGGTATAAAATGGAAAAGTTAGTTGAAGATAAATTTGTAGAACTTCTACAGAAAACTAAAGAAGATATTATGTCGTCTCTCCTTTCGGAAAGTAAAGAATTTGAAGCTATTGTTGATGATATGGATCCTAAAGATCTGGCTGATCTTGCCGCAGATGATATTGATAAAAAAACCCTGGAAGCGTTGAATCAAAAAGATTTGCGAAAATTAAGACTTATTGATTCAGCTTTATCCCGTGCGAAAAATGGCAGATATGGTCTTTGTATGCGTTGCGGTACAAAAATTCCAGAGGAACGACTCGAGGCTATACCTTATGCTCTTATGTGTATTGACTGTAGAAGTATGGAAGAACGAAAATTAAGGTAAAGTTATATCCAAAATAACTAATTATAAATCTCTTTTCGTTATTGAAGAACGAAAATCAAGATAATTTAAGATAAATAAGTAAACTAGTTCTGTTTTCTTCCGAAAATTTAGGAAGGAAGCAGTTATGGAAATACAAACAAATAGCAGTACAGTTACATCTACAATATCTCTTTCAAGTCTTGTTCGGGCTACAAGTGGTCAGGGAAAGGTAAGTTTTCCAGTAAATTCAAATGATATAGCTTATAGTAGTTTTAAAAATATAAAAATTGTTCCTTCCGGCACAAGTGGAGGTTCTTATTCAATATCCAGATTAAGAGCATTGGACAATTTAATAGAACAATTAAATCGATTGAAGGGTCAGGAAGCAGTAGAGATCCCTGAAACTGAAAATTTGAGTGAAGATACTTTAAATTCTTTAATCTCAAAATTATCAGAAAAAATTCATACCAAACTTGATACAAAATCAGCTTTTAAGCCGCCATTGGAGTCGACAGGTCTTCTTGTTAATATACTTCTTTAATAAATGGATTATGATCCCTCTCCCGTTCAATTGTACTAAATGGTCCATGTCCTGGAAATACTCTGGTATCATCAGGTAGATTTAAAATCTTTTCATTAATACTTTTTATAAGAGTTTTTATATCCCCTCCAGGTAAATCAGTTCTGCCAATGCCTTCAAAAAAGAGAGTATCTCCTGAAAAGAGAAAATTTTGTGACTCACTATATAAACTTATTCCTCCAGGGCTATGACCCGGAGTATGGATAACTGTCAGATCGGATCCAAATAAAGTATCTCCCTCTTTTAGGATTATATCTACTTTTGGGATGGAGTGTATTTCAATATTAAGACTTATCAGCAGCTCGATCGATATGCCGCTAATACTGTCAGTATGTACTTTTCCGGCATCGGGACCAAAAAAGTGTAGGTCTTTTTCATGAACAGCCAGAGGAAGATCATGGCCAAGATCAGAAAAATGAGACTGAATATCTTTTATAGCGGATATATGATCAATATGTCCATGAGTACATACTATACCCCTGGGTGTAAGGTTTTTTTGAGACATATTAGCTATTATTTTTGTTGCCTCAGAACCAGGATCAATAATAATACATTCCTTTTTCCACTCTGAAAAAAGATAAGAATTTGTGTTGAATACTCCTACTACAATACG
The DNA here is from genome assembly GCA_029932585.1 of Spirochaetia bacterium. Lineage (GTDB taxonomy): Bacteria > Spirochaetota > Spirochaetia > B11-G9 > B11-G9 > JAJRQE01. The sequence goes on from JAOZPU010000053.1 coordinate 14,941, forward strand.
ATCTACCATGGTATCATAGTCTAAGGTAAAATCAATGACATTACAAGCTGTTGTCTATCAACATATATTTAATATTATTTTAATAACTCTTTTGTTTTATGGAATTGTACCTGTGGCTGGTGCTTTTTTTGCACGAAATAGATGGAGACGGTTTAGAACCAGTCTAATGCAGGCTTCTCTAAGACCATCTCTATCATACAAAGCCGTTCATGGAATTGATAATACCGGGTTGTATAGATTTTTTGGATCATTACAGGCTATTCAGGATGATAATATCTTATGGATAGCAAATTCAGATGTGTCTGTAAGCCTTGATTTGGAAGGACTCCCCATATATATTCTTCCTTCCGTTAATAAAGAAGACTCTTCATTGAAATCAAATATATATCCCGATGAAAGTCCTAAAAGAACTTACTGGAACTCTTTATTTTCTCTTCCGGAAAAAACAAGTATTTTTGTAACTGGAGAACTTATTAGTGAAGGGGGGCGTTCTAAATTTAAAAATTCTAAAGAAAATCCTCTTCTTATTATTATTTATGATTGTGAAAAGAGTGATTTTTATAGTCATGCTATTCTATCAGGGCGTCAAAGAAACGAATACTGGAATGTACTTACACCTGGTACACTCACAGCAGGCTCCTTTTCTCTTTTTATATATTTTTACCTGTTAATTCAAATGCCATATATGAATTTTGTTGCAGTAGCGGCATTAAGTTTCAGTCTTGTTCCAGTAATGCCTTTTATTCCTCCTGGATTGTTATTTTATTATATTTATAGACATTTATGGACAAAAGCACGAATATTAAGGGCTGAACGTGATTTGCTTAAACTTCCCCTTAACTTTTTTAATGAACAAGGAGGGATATCTGATTTTAAATCTGTTATTCTTCCAGGAGGAAGCCGTTACCAATGTTTTATAAAAAATAATAAGGATAAAGCCTTTTCTTTATTTGATAATATTGTACTAAGAACATCTTCTCTTAAAAGAGCACAGGATAGCAGAGAAGAGTACTTTGTTTTTGGTTTGGAAAATAACAAAAGAAACGATCCTATGGCAGAAACACTGGTAATTCCAGGTAATCCTTATCTTTTAACCCAGGCATCTACTAAAACTGCTCAAAAATACGAACTTATAGCTGTTATTTCTTTTGCTCTGGGATTTGTAATGAATCTACTGATATTTATTACAACTATTACAATATTTCTATTATAAAAGCTTAATTATGTTCTTTTTTTTGCAAAATCAACTGATATTTTTCGACCACGATATTCCATTCCATTCATTAGCTTAACAGCTTTTTTACTTAATTTTTCGTTTAATTCTATAAAAGAGTAGTTATCAAGTACTTTTATGGGACCAATTTCAGTTGATTTTATATCCAGAGATTTTTGGAAAAGCTTTAAAAGATCTCTTGGATGTACTTTTCTTCTTCTACCAATACTTACAAATAAAGTTTGCATATTTCCTGTAGGAAATTTTCGCATAGATCCTGTAGAGGAACCTTCAGAATCCATTAAAAGTTTTGAAGCAAAATAAGATCGTAGAAATATTGGTACATTTTTTTTGAAAATTTTCCTATATTCTAAAAGATCATCCGGGTTCTCTTTAATTTCCTGTATTATTGATTTAATTCTAAGTTCTAATTTTTCCTTGTCCACTGTTAAGTCTCCTTTTGTGATAATACCCATTTTTTCTCTGTCTGTATACAGTAGTGTTTTGGGATGATAAAGTATTGTATCCAGCTCACCTATTTGAGTTATACTATTTATAAATATTTGAATTTGTGTTTTTCGGTTTAGTTTAGATGCAATATAAAAAACATTCTGTTCAAAACCTGTTTGACCTTGTGTTTCCGGAACATCTATTATTAATACATCAATATTTTTCAAATTAATATTGTTTCTACGGATATGGTCAATTATCCTGCTGGTTATACCGACAATTATACTGGGTTTCTTATGAATATCGGGAAGATCATTTCCTGGATTATTATTACTACCCAATATAGTGATAGTATTTTTAAAAATATTATTTCTTTTCAATAGAAGATAGTTGTTTTCCCATCTTCTAACTGAGGAGAGAGAGTCTGTCAAAATTAGAACGGAAGGTGAATTTTTATTTTGAAATTGCCTTGTGAGTAGTGGCAAAAGGAAGGTAATTACAATTCCTTCTGCCTGTTTTGTTTCAGCAATAAGGTC
>JAOZPU010000054.1:0-4550 GCA_029932585.1 Spirochaetia bacterium
CTTTATATTATATTTATCATAAAAATGATTATATGTACAGAAAAAGGGGTAAGGAAGCTTGTGCGATGTCTGGTGAATTGACTTTTTTTGCTTTTCCCGCCAGATAATTATTACTATATATGAAATGAGTATTTAAAAAGTAGAAAAAGTAATATAGCGTAAAAAGCTTTGATGTGTTATTCTTTAGTATAAATATCTATTTATAAAGGATATAGAAAAGTGGAAAATAGTAATAAAGTTGATGGACATATTGGTTTGCTTGATCGAACTGAAAAATTATTATCAAAATCACAGGGTGCAAGCAGTAAAAAAACATCTGCACAGGTCTATGTTGAGAATTATCTTAATGCTCTAAATAATATAAATAATCTAGATACTTCTGAAGAAAAAAGCATTAAAGATGTTCTGGAGTTGATTTCGAAATTAGATGCTGGAGATATAGGTGGTGACCTTCCTGATGTAGTAGAGGGGCGATTTGATCATGAAAATTCTGGATCTGAATTGGAAAAAGCTTCTTTGGAAATTTCTATTAGAAAGCAGATTGAAAACTTCTATCTGCCAAAACAACTGGTAGAGGCTATAGTCGAGAATGGTTCTATACCAAATGAATCAGAACAGTGTGTTGTAGGAATTGGATTTATAGATATTGCGGATTATTCTTTTTTATCAAAATTCCTTACACCCATGGAAAATCAAATAGTTTTAAATGGATTGTATGCATCTTTCAGCTGGGTTCTTCAACAGCATGGAGGATATCTCAATAAAATAGAGGGCGATAGTCTGATGTTTCATTATGGAGGTAATATAGATCCTAAGATAAAAAATTTAGATCATGATGAGGCTGAAAAGTACATTGCACAGGAGTTATTTTATACATGCATTCATATGCAGAGAGTTGCTTTTCTTTTTAATGACGCCAATAATAGTTTTTTATATGGCAGTGATAATGAAAATATAAAAAAACAGGTAGATGAAGCTTTTAAGATTATAAGTACCATGAGAAACAGTGAACTGTCCCAAACAATCAATGCTTTTTTTCAAATAAGAATTAGAATTGGTGCTAATATTGGAGAAGTTACAATTGGTAATTTTGGACCTGAAGGTGGTAAACAGTGGGATATAATTGGTGTCCCTGTTATTAATGCAAAAAGAATGGAATCTACAGCTCCTATTGGAGGATTTAGAATTTCAGAAAATCTTTATAAAATACTGGATGAAACAGGATTAACAGAAGCTTATTACCATAGATTTAAAAGAGAAGCAGAAGCAATGTTTGGCTCTTTTAGCACAATAACACGAGAAGAACTTTTCAAATTTGGGAAAGTAACATTAAAAGATAAAAAAGGTGCAGAATTTAATACTTACAGTATTCAGGTTAATCCTGCACTCCCGGAAGCTATGATGAATCAGGTTGAACTACTTGTTAACAGGGATGAAATGGGAGCTCAGCGAATAGTTCAATTATTGCAATATTACAGAGGTAATAAATTTGTAATAAATGCTATTGAGGCTACATTGATAAGTAAAGAGATCTTAATAAGAAAAGCTAGTATTTTTAGTTATATTTTTCCACTTAAGTATAAAGTTATGGTTGATGAATATAATGGAAATATAGATGAAATAGAAAAAAAGCTATCAGGGCAGTATAGAATTTTCGATTTATTTGAAATGATGGGCTATCTTCAGGATATTATAAAAAAAGATATGATAATTGATAAGAAACAAAGTATTTCATTTGAAGATTATGAAAGTTATATAAAAGAACTCGAAACCTGGACAAAAGAAGAAAATAACTACAAAGAAACTCGCGTCTATCAAAGAAATTATTTTTATTCTTTTATATATCCTATGGTTTTTAAAAGTATTCATGCCAGTATTCTTGAGTATCAGCATAAAACCGGAGAGCTTACCGAAGTTTAGTTTTTATTGTTTTTAATACCTACTAATTTTTTTATTGTTCTTTCTATTCGCAAAGATTCAATTTGAGATATTCCTGCTCTTGAAAAAATATCACTAAAAAATGATTTTAGTTCATTTTTTTCATTTTTCTTAAAAAAATCTAATTTCCCAAGTGATACTGATACAGTTTCAATAACTTCTTCCATTCTTTTCGAGTCTACTGGAATATAACCTTTACCTGTAAAACCTGATCTGTAAATAGAATAGCTAATAACTTGAACTGCCTGTGCCAAATTTAAAGATGGAGAATCTGGTGATGAAGGAATTGTAACTGCAATATTGCATTCTTTAAGTTCCTGGTCTGTAAGTCCGCTGGATTCCCTTCCAAAAACAATAGAAATTTCACCCGATTCAATTAAGTTGATTTTATTTGCCAGTTCTTCTGGATAAATTGAAATGTACTTTCGATTTTTTCCTGATCTTCTTGTTGTCCCGGCAATTAGTACACTATTTCCAAGGGCAGATTTAAGATTATTGTAACGTTTTGAGTTTTCATAAATATCAAAAGAATTAACTGATAATTTTTTTATTCGATGAGGATCATAAATTGTAGTTCCAATAATTACCAGATTAGATATACCCATAGTTTTCATTGCTCTGCATACAGATCCAATATTTTCACTTGATTGAGGTTCAACAAGTACTATTTGTATTTTTTTTAGTTTATCTTTCACTGGAATGACTTTAATAATTTTTTTAATTTTAGTAAAGGATTGAAAGAGAATAACAGGCAGCTCAATTGAGCTGCCTTTAATTATATATAACTATTTTGAACCGACAATACAAAGCCATTCCGCTTCTGCCGCAAGTTCATCTCCAACATATGCTTTGCCTTTTTGTTTTAGCATTTTGGGAGATATTCTAACATTTTCAATCTCAAATCTTACTTCGTCTCCAGGTACAACCTGCCTTCTGAATTTTGCTTTTTCGATTGTAGCAAGAAAAAAGAGACCTCCTTCTCCCAGTATCCCCTGTTCATTTATTCCTGCACCACCGCATTGAGCCATTGATTCTACAAGAATAACACCAGGTACTACAGGGTACTCTGGAAAATGACCCTTAAAAAAGAAATCATTTTCTGTAAATAATCTTTTCCCTGTTATTTTTTCTTTACTTACTTCTGTAAGTTCATCTACAAACAGGAAAGGCACTCTGTGGGGTAATAAGTCTTTTACATCTTTCATTTAACATACTCCTTAATAACAAGAGTACCATTATGCCCACCAAATCCAAGAGAATTGGACATAACAGCTTTAATTTTACCAGAAATACCTTTTCCTGGAACATAATCCAAATCACACCCTTCAGCAGGGTTGTCAAGGTTAAGAGTTCCCGGGAAAAATTGATCCTGAATAGCTTTAACACTGATAATAGCTTCTATTCCTCCAGCTGCACCTACAAGGTGACCAGTCATAGATTTTGTAGAAGAAATTTTAGTTTTATAGGCATGATCTCCCAAAGCAAGTTTGATGGCCTTTGTTTCCAGAGGATCATTAGTCGGAGTGGATGTACCGTGAGCATTAATATAATCAATATCAGAAGGTTTAAGTCCTGCATCTTTTATGGCATTTGACATAGCTGTTGATGCTGCTATTCCATCAGAATTTGGAGCTGTAAGATGGAAAGCATCGCAAGTAGCACCGTATCCGGCAATTTCTGCTAATATATTAGCCCCTCTTGCTTTTGCATGTTCGAGTTCTTCCAGTACAAGAATACCGGAACCCTCTGCTATAATAAAACCATCACGATCAGCATCAAAAGGGCGGCTTGCTTTAGTGGGATCATCATTTCGTTTTGTACTAAGAGCTTTTAATACACAAAAACCACCAACTCCAAGTTCAGTTATACTTGCTTCTGTTCCTCCTGCTAATACGACATCAGAAACCCCATGTCTTATAGCAGTCATAGCCTGTCCAATAGCATCTGTAGCAGAAGCACAAGCTGTATTAATTACATATGCCGGGCCTTTGAAACCAAATCTTATCGCTACATTACCAGGGCCTTCATTTGACAATAATTTGGGAATTGTCATAGGAGGAATCCTCTTAGGTCCTTTTTCAAAAAGAACTCTGTGAGATGACTCTATAATTTCAAATCCCCCAATACCATTACCAAGAATAACACTTGAACGGTATGGATCAATATTTTCACTGTTTAATCCAGCCTGATTCATTGCTTCCACAGCTCCGGCAACGGCAAACTGTGTAAAACGTGCCATTTTCCTATGGTCTTTGGAATCAATAAAGTCTGATGGATTAAAATCTTTAACTTCACCAGCTATTTTTGATGGAAATTCTGCGGGATCAAACTGTGTAATTGGTCCAACTCCGGATTTACCGGCCTTTAATGCACTCCATAAATCTTCTACATTATGGGAAAGGGGATTAATTGTCCCCATACCTGTTACTACTACTCTTCTATTCATTTTATTTTCCTTTTAGTTTCATTTATTGCTAATATATTTTATTACTATCGTTATTATCGCTATCGAGCACTTTCCTTAAATTACAGTGGTACAATAAAAATGTTGTAACAAAATTCGGAAAGTCTCTGTCGCTTCGACTAAAATGGGTCCCCGGCACTTCGTGCCG
>JAOZPU010000054.1:4650-11513 GCA_029932585.1 Spirochaetia bacterium
CCCATTTTATCTTCTTTACATTCCTAATCCACCGGTGATGTGTATAGCCTGGCCGGTTACGTATGATGCAAGATCTGATGCAAGAAAGAGAGTTACTTTTGCAACTTCTTCTGGTTCACCCAATCTTCCCATTGGTATATTGCTGGCAAGAGCATCTTTTTGTGTTTCATTTAATTTATCTGTCATAGGGGTACGAATAAAACCAGGTGCAATGGCATTTACCCTAACATTCTTTTTACCTAATTCTTTTGAAAGGCTTTTTGAAAAACCAATTAAACCTGCTTTGGAAGCCGAATAATTAGCCTGACCAGCATTACCAATAACACCAACAATAGATGCTACATTGATTATTGATCCTGATTTTTGTTTTGCCATAGCTCTTGAAACAATTTTAGAAATATAAAATGCACTTGTAAGATTAATGTTTAATACATCATTCCAGTCTTTTGAAGACATTCTAAAGAAAAGACCATCTCTGGTAATTCCTGCATTATTTACAAGAACATCAAGGCCTCCACTCTCTTTAAGTATCTCATTAACAACACTTGAAATTTGTTCTTCATCTGCAACATTGGCCTGTTTGAAAACTATTTTCTGACCTGTTTTTGCTGCAAGTTTTTCATACTCATCCATATATTCACTTGGGTTAAGATCTATAAAGTATACTGAAGCACCATTATTAAGGAAGGACATAACTATTTCCTTACCTATTCCCCGGGCTCCCCCTGTTATCAGGGCTTTTTTACCTTCTAAAAGCATTTAATTCTCCTCTTTTATTAAAAACCCTAAATATTCAGGGTCATATTTTTAGCTAATTGTGTCTGTTACTTCAACGGATCCTGTTGGTTTACAGGTAATTTCCTTTGAAGCTGATTTCCAGAATCCGGTTAATACCTTACCAGGGCCAACTTCTATTATTGAATCAAACCCTTCACTTAGAATATTTGTTTCAATATCAATCCATTTTACTGGGGATACTATTTGCAAACCTGATAATTCTTTTGCTTCAACGCCGGAACCAACTCTTTTTCCTGTTACATTGGAGTACATTGGCTTTATGGGATCTTTAAATGTAACACCGGAAAGATATTCTACAAAATATTTCATAGCATCATTCAATAATGGAGTATGAAATGGTCCGGAAACTTTTAAAGGGATAATACGTCTTGCACCCGCTTCTTTTAGTTTAGCCGAGGCAGCTTCTACTCCGGCAGATGTACCGGAAATAACTGTTTGTGTTGGAGCATTAAAATTTGCAGCATAGGCATCTTTTATACTATCAACATTAGAACTAACATCTGCAGAAGACATCCCAATTACAGCAGCCATTGCTGATCCTCCTGCAAGAGCAGGGTTTTCTTTGCCGACTCTGGCCATTATTTCACCACGTTCAATAACCATAGGAAGAACCTGTTCTTCCGTTAGAATTCCTGCTTCTACCATAGCCGAAAATTCTCCAAGTGAAAAACCAGCTGCTCCATCTGCTTCTATACCATTAGATATAAGATATCGTCTAATGGATAAACTCATCAATGTAATAGCAATTTGTGTATTTTCTGTTTGCTTAAGATCTTCAACTGTTCCATCAAAAAGGAGACTCTTTAAATCTCTTCCTGTAACTTTATCTGCAATACTAAATAATTCTCTAACTGTTTCTGACTTGTCGTAAAAATCTTTACACATACCTGGGTACTGTGCACCCTGGCCTGGAAATAAAAAACTTCTTTTCATAAATATGCCTCCATAAAATAGATCAATTTTCGAAATAAAATAAAACTACCAATTGATAATTGTGCCACCATAGGTTAGGCCTGCACCAAATCCTGTAAGAAGAATTTTATCCCCTTTTTTTATTTTGCCTTTTTCATATGCCTCATTCATAGCTATAGGAATAGAAGCAGAAGAAGTGTTTGCATATTCCATAAGGTTAAAATAAAATTTTTCAATTGGAATCTTCAATCTTTTGGCAGCAGCCTGAAGTATTCTCATATTTGCCTGATGTGGGATAATCCAGCTGATATCATTAATTGTAAGATTACTTCTTTCTATAAGCTCTTTAATAAGTTCAGTGTTTACTTTTACTGCAAATTTATACACAGCCTGACCTTCCATGTAGAGAGCAGTATCATTAAAGGTCGTTTCTCCATCTACAAATGGATATTTTATACCACCAGATTTTCTCATTAGTACTTCAGCTCCGGATCCATCAGATTTAAGAATTGCATGTTCCATATAGCTTTCATCATCTAATGATTCACTTATAATAACAGCTCCCGATCCATCACCAAATAGAACAGCAGTATCTCTGTCCTGCATATTAGATACCTGTGTAAGCACTTCGGAGCCTACTACCAGAACATTTTTTGCTGTACCTGCAATAATCATATTTTTTGCGTTATCTATAGCATAGATAAACCCTGTACAACCGGCTACCATATCAAATGCACCAGCATTCGTTGCACCCAATTTATCCTGAACAATACATGCAGTTGCAGGAAATCCAATATAATCAGGAGTTGCTGTTGTTAAAATAATCATATCTAAGTCTTCAGCAGTTAAACCTGCTCTTTCCAGAGCAACTTTTGCTGCTTTAGTTGCCAGGTCTGCAGTGGTTACACCTATTTCTGCAACATGTCTGTTTTCTATACCTGTATGGGATTTTATCCATTCGTCCGAAGTATCCATAACCTTGGAAAGATCATCATTTGTTACACGTTTTTCAGGGATGAATGCTCCTACCGATCTAATATATGCGTTCATTTTTTCTCCTCAGTAATATAAATTTATTTCAATAAATAAGTATTCAAAAAAAGGATGCTTATTTTTGTCGGTTAGTGACCGACAGTAGGATAGTATAATAACAGAATGGTTTTTTCAAGGTTCTAGTGATGCATTTAGTAGAAATGTTTATTAATACAAACTGGAAATTATCATGGCTTACCCAAATTCTAAATAAATGATAGTATATGCCTTATGAAAGAAAATAGAATAGAAACAATACTGTTGGGAATAATCGCTCTTATACTACTTGGTGCTGTAATGAAACTGGCTTCAAGTGTAATGCTTCCCCTTGTAATTGCAGGGATTCTTGCTGTTACACTAAGTCCTTTAATAAATATTTTCCATACTAAATTACATATACCAAGGAATTTAGCCGTAGTAATTGTCATTGGGGTTGTTTTTCTAGTGGTATTTTTAATTATACTGTTTATTCAATCAAGTATTGGTGCTTTTATTGACGAATATCCCAAGTATTATTCCAGATTTTCTGTATTAAACTCAACTCTTGTTAAGTTTATAGAAGAAAAATCTGGTGTGTCCTATGACTTTTTTGGACAAATTGAATGGTCAGGAACACTTCTGCGATATCTTGGCAGCTTTTCAAGTTCTCTTGTCAGCTTTGCAAGTTCCGGTCTTGTTATAATGATTTTTTTAATTTTTATGCTTTTGGAAAATCCATTTGCTCCAAAAAAACTAATACTTGCTTTCAAGGCAGATAATGGGGCTAGAATTAGTAAGATTTTAAATAGAATTACATCTCAGGTTGTTAAATATCTTAATTTGAAATTTTTTATCAGCATAGGCACTGGAATATTAGTTTGGTTTTCTCTTTTTATAATTGGCCTCGATTTTGCACCAATGTGGGGTGTTTTTGCATTCCTTTTAAATTTTATTCCAAGTGTTGGATCCATGATATTAATGGTAATTACAATACTAATGGGTTTTATACAGTTTTATCCTGAACCAGGTAGAATAATTGCAGTAATAATCACTATGGTCGGTATCCAGACAATAATTGGGAATTTTATTGATCCCAGGCTGCAGGCGAGTCGATTGGATATAAGCCCGATTGTTATACTTTTTTCCCTCGTTTTTTGGGGTTGGATCTGGGGAATTGTTGGAATGTTCTTGGCTGTTCCTCTGACTGTAATTGTTCAGATTGTTTGCCAGAATATTCCTTTTCTTTATCCTGTAAGTATTCTAATTGGAAGCGGTAGAAAACTTGAACACATTGAAGATGAAATAATATTGGAAACTAAAGAAAACTGACTTAATAACGTGTAGAGGCGTAGCATGCTGTATAGCACGCTATGTCTCTATTCGTCACAAATATATATATTCAATATTAATCTCTACAAATAGATCTAACAAACTGTATTAAGTGCTATTTCCATCATATCTGTAAAGGTTTTCTCTCTGTCTTCAGAACTTGCAGAACTTCCGTCTATCATGCTGTCACTTATTGTCAGTAGAGTTAGTGCCTGAACTCCAAATTTTGCAGCAATGGTATAAAGTGCAGCAGCTTCCATTTCTACGGCCAACACACCAAAATCTGCCCATATCTTCCATGAATCAGGATTATCAGCATAAAATATATCAGAAGAAAGAATTTTTCCTACATGGTAGGTACATTTTTGCTGTTTAGCCAGGGCTACTGCTTTTTCAAGTAAGTTGTAATCTGCTGTGGCTGCATAATCCATACCTGAAAATCTAAGTTTATTAAAAGAAGCATCTGTTGATGCAGACATTGCAATTACAATATCCCGAAGTTCTATCTCTTTTTTCATAGTCCCTGCAGAACCCACTCTGATTATTTTTTTTACACCATAAATTTCAATTAACTCAGTAGCATAAATTGAAATTGACGGTATTCCCATTCCAGATCCCTGTACAGATACTTTCTTTCCTTTATAAGTTCCGGTAAAACCATACATTCCCCGTACAGTATTGTATTGAACAGTATTTTTAAGATAATTATCTGCTATAAACTTAGCTCTTAATGGATCTCCCGGCATTAGTACTGATTCTGCTATATCACCTTTTTCTGCCCCTATATGTATACTCATTTTCTAACTCCTTGTAGCTATTTATCTGCTCGTTCTATCATAGATCTGTGCCATTTGAGAAGCCATTCTTCTCTTTTTGAATTTTTCCCCATACAATCAGCCAGTACTCTGAAGACAGGTTCTGTCCCGGAACCTCTCATCCATATATAATCTGTATCCAGGCCTACTTTATTCGAAAAAATAATTTTAAGACCACCTTTTTCCAATCCTGATCTAAAATCCATACCAAATCCCAGTTTTTCTTCCTGTCCTTCGTAGTTAAGTTCTTTCCATGAGTGAATATCGAATTCATCTTTTAGGAAATCAGCATTTTTCTCCCAATCAGCCAGAAATATTTCCTCGTATTTTTGTTTTAGTACTTTATGATCATTTGTTTTAATTTTCATTATTGCTTGATCATCAAAAGCACTTGTTGTTGTAAAAGGTGGTAATGTAGAGAGAATATCACCAATACCATATTCATCTTTATAATTAGTTTTATACAGGTCTTTTTTCCCACTCAAATTACACCATAATTTAAACAGATCCTTAAAAAGTATAAGTTTAATAACAGAAAAAACAGTATTTATTGGATCCCTTACTGCTGCAGGGTATGTAATATTTCCACCATTAGATCCTTCGCCAAGAATACGAACAAGGTATCCTTTTTTTCGTAAATCTTTTGCCAGGTTAACCACATTTGCTTCACCAACTTCTGCTCTAAATAGATCCACACCAAATGTCTTTGCAATTGCATCTATTCTCATGGATGTTGGGCCGTTTACAGCAATAGCCAGGGGAGGGCTTTCAGGTGTTTTGTTTAAGGACATAAAAGCCAGTTCTGACAGTACCGCTAAGGCAAATACTTCTTGCGCCTCAAGAATTTCTGCTTTTCCTGTTTTTTCATTTATATAGACAAGATTGCCTCTGTCCCCATCATTGTCCGGTACATACCCCAGAATATATCTGTTATCCTTATGATACCACTTCTCCAGCTCCTCCCTGCAATTATCAAGACTGAATCCTTCTGGAACTATTCTGTGTACAATTTCCCGAGGTTTATTATTAATACTTTGTACAGAGATACCATAACTTTCCAAAATTTCTTTATCAATAGATAGTGTTCTTGCACTGCCGTTTAGCTCGGAAATTATTCCAATTTTTCTTTTTCCAGCGGCGGTTTTAAGTTCCAGCTGCATATTGTCAATAGATTTAATATGATTGGAATCTGCAATTACAGACTTTGAGAAATTAAGGTATTCTGTATAAGCTTTTTCTTTCCAGCTTGATATAGAGTCAATTACATTTATATATTTGCTTTTATCAAAACTATTAAGAGAAATACCTGCTCTTGTAATTATATTTTTATCTGCAATTAATTCTTTAAAGGTTGATATCAGTTCTTTAGATTCCTCGCCACCATACACACCACCATTAGAACCAAATTTTAGTCCATTATGGCCTACAGGATTATGGCTTGCAGATATATAGGCAAACCCATCAATATTTGAATCTACAGCGGAATAAGCCATAATTTCCGGTGCAGCTACAATAAACAATGATCTAACATCAATATTTTGATTTATGAAAATTCTGGTCATGGCATCTGCAATTGCAGGGCCTGTAAATCTTGAGTCCATACCTAGTAGAATAAGGGGTTTTCTGGGGGCAGTTCTTTTTTTAATAAATGAAGAAAAGCTTAATGCCATAATAGATGCGATAATATAATCTTCTGGAGATATTTTTTCTGTGGTACTTTCTTCACCACCCTCTATGGCAAATATTTTTCTCCATCCACTTGCAGAGAGAATTAGTGATTCTGTAGCTTCTAAAACAGAATTATAGCCGGGAAGTGTATTCAAATAATTATTATCCGGATCTGCAATTAAAAATCCGGTTGTTTTATCAAATCTTTGCATTTAATTCCTCTAATTTTAAAAAATATGAAGTTGAAGTATATCAGTTATTAATATTTCAATCAATTTGAATTCATGTTTGGAGATCATATCCACTTTATTAGGGACGGAGGAATATATT
>JAOZPU010000054.1:11613-16726 GCA_029932585.1 Spirochaetia bacterium
AGGGACGGAGGAATATATTTGAGGAGTATTTTCATTTAGTTGATTTTTTACTACATTTGTATCGATATATTATGGTGATATTATATAGCAGGGTCATTAGTATCAGAAGAACAGCATATCTCTTGAATGGTTGGAATAAAGATATGTTTATTGATAACATTATTATTGTCTTTTCTGGCATTACTCACACAATTTTTTTTGTTGGCAGGGTAGTATTATACAATAATGCTCAAATATTTTTTGTACTATTAAGTATAATTATCTGAATAATTCCGGTAATAAAATCAGTAAAAATGGATCAGGAGGCTCAATAAGTTCAAATTCCCTATTCCTTATAAACCATAATCCACCATACCTATATTCTATTGGGGTTTCCACCATTTCAGCTTTTACAGGATTATTACAGATATATTTAAAAGTAGCTATTAATTGCCTATAGCTTTTTATTACCTTGCTTTTAAACCTGTCCTGCCATACATGTCCATTCAGATTAAACTGTTTGTTGTAATAAACAGCAAAAACACCCAGAATCCACTGCATTATTCGGGATAAACTCTCATCTTCTCCTGGTTTTATTAGAAAATGAATGTGATTACTCATAACTACGAAATGACGGAGCCTAAAAGAATGTGTCTTCTTTGATCTACTAACAACAGAAAGGAAAAGATTTTTAACTTCTCTGGATTCAAGGGCAAATTCTCCACGATTAATTTTGGCTGTTACATGGTACTCTGCATTAAAACAAATTTCTCTTGGTTTTCTCATATGCAGTAGTATGGGTAAAAAGTGAATTTTACTTTTAAATATGGATATTTTTTTTAAATAATCCTCAAAATAATCCTCCGTCCCCATTTGTACTACATTATTGTTTTCGTTTATGATATAAATCTGTTTTATGGGAGTGAATATGGAAAAAAAGATTGTATTAACTGGTATTAAACCTACAGGAATGCCACATTTGGGGAATTACCTGGGCGCCATCAAACCTGCCCTTGAACTTGCCAAATCCTACGAAGCCAGATACTTTATAGCAGATTATCATTCTCTTAATACTGTTAAAGATGCAGATACTCTTAAAAATTATATTTATGAAGTTGCGGCTGTCTGGCTTGCCTGTGGTCTCGATCCGGATAAGGTTCTCATCTATAAGCAGTCTGCTGTTCCTGAAACTTTTGAACTTACTACAATAATAAACGCTTTTACATCAAAAGGATTAATGAACAGAGCTCATGCTTATAAAGCCCAGGTTGATGTTAATAGAGAGAAGAAAAAACCAGATGATCACAATATTAATATGGGTTTATTTACTTACCCTATATTAATGGCTGCAGATATTTTACTTTTCGATGCGGAGCTGGTCCCTGTAGGAAAGGATCAAAAACAGCATATAGAGATGGCTGCGGATATTGCAGAAGCTGTTAACAGGAACTATAAAGAACAATTATTAACTATCCCTAAACCATTTATTGATGAATCGACAAAGGTTATCATTGGCCTTGATGGCAGGAAAATGAGTAAAAGTTATGATAATACAATACCTCTGTTCTGCAGTGAAAAAAAACTAAAGAAATTTTGTAATAAAATAGTAACAAACTCTCAGGATGTTGAAGAGCCAAAAGACCCTGATACATGTAATGTTTTTACTTTGTATAAACTTTTTGCAACACAGGATCAGCAGAAAACTCTGGCAGAAACATACAAAGCCGGCGGAATGGGCTGGGGATATGCCAAAGGAGAGCTATTTACTGTTATTAATGATTCTATTAAGCCTATGAGAGAAAAATATGATGCTTTAATGGCAGATAAATCTTATATCGATCAGGTGTTGAACGAAGGAGCTAAGAAGGCCAGGGTTCTTGCTGGTAAAAAGCTTGAAGCTTTACGTCATGCTGTAGGTGTTAAGTAATGGAGGCATAATGAGTTTAGATAATCCTGTTCCAAGAGTAGCGGCAATTCATGATATTTCAGGGTTCGGACGATCCTCTCTAACTATAGTATTACCAGTACTGTCAGCTATGGGCGTACAGGCAAGTCCTCTTCCCACAGCACTTCTTTCAACCCAGACTTCTGGTTTTGGTGATTATTTTTTTCTTGACCTATCCAATGAAATGCAAAAAATATCTGACCACTGGAGAAAGCTTGATATTGGTTTTGATGCAATATATACAGGCTTCCTGGGTTCCAGTAAGCAGGTAAGAATTGTTTCGGATTTTATAGATGATTTTGCTCCTAAAGGTCAATTTACCGTTGTAGACCCTGTAATGGGTGATAATGGAGAAACCTATGGACCTTATGGAAGTGATATGATTACTGCAATGCAGAAACTAATAAAAAAAGCAGATATTATAACTCCAAATTTTACAGAGGCTTGTCTCCTGCTTAATAAAGAATACAGGACTGATATAGAAATTCCCATGCTCAAGGAGTGGATGAAACAGTTATCTGACCAGGGGCCTGGGAAAGTGGTATTTACCAGTGTACCGGTTTCAGATAAAAGCAGATCTTTTGTTTTTGCCTATGATCGCTCTTTTGATACTTTCTGGAAGGTAAGTTGTAGTTATATACCTGCTGCTTATCCAGGGACCGGGGATGTTTTTACAAGTGTACTAACAGGAGCACTCCTTCAGGGTGACAGCCTTCCTATAGCATTGGATAGGGCTGTTCAGTTTGTTTCTTTAGCCATACGATCTACTTTTGGTTATAATACCCCTGGAAGGGAAGGTGTTATGTTTGAAAAGGTTCTTTACAGCCTTATGACACCTGTAACTGTAAGTAACTATGAGATTGTGGAGTAGGGGATGCTTCTGAATGATGAATGCAGAAAAAGCGATATTAAAGCAATTGTTGCAACAGATTTCGATGGGACCCTTCTGCAAAGTGATTATACCGTTTCTGCACGTAGTAAAAATACTCTGGTAAAACTGGGGGAGATGAATATCCTGCGGGTAATTGTAACAGGAAGATCTCTTTATTCATTAAACAAGGTTTTAGTAGATGATGTTCCCATTGATTATCTTATTGCCAGCTCAGGAGCAGGTATATATTGCAGGGAGAGTAGAAAGCTAATTTATAATACAGGGCTTTCTATGGAAGATACTGAGTTTATTGGGAATAAGCTTCTGGATCTGGGTTGTGATTTCATGGTTCATCAACCATTACCTGAAAATCATAAATTTTTATTTCACCATAAAAATTATAATAATCTGGATTATAAGCAGAGATTTGATATTTATAGGGAACATGCAAAACCTCTGAATGATTTTTCAGAGTTTACTGACGGCAGCTCACAATTTCTAATAATAGATGTGCCAGATGGATGTTTGTATGAGAAGATATCTGAAACACTTAATAGTTATACAGTAATCAGAACTACATCTCCTCTGGATCATATTTCTTCCTGGATTGAAATATTTCCATTAAAAACAGATAAGGGTAAAAGTTTAAAAATATTAACAGAAAACTATAATCTTGGTTCAGATAAGGTTCTTTCCATAGGTAATGATTTTAATGATGTCCATATGCTTAGATGGGCAGATGAATCCAGAGTTGTGTCAAATGCTCATGCCGACCTACAGAAAGAATTTCAAACTGTAAGTTCCAATGATAACGAAGGTTTTTCTGAAGCCGTCGAAGAGTGGCTCAAGGGAAGATCCTGATGTATGCAATACTCACTGCTCTTGAATCGGAATTGGAATGCTTCGTAGAAAAAACAAGTATCAAAACTATAGATATTTGGAATAACTATAAGTTTGTGGTTGGTGTTTTTGCAGGACAGGACTGTGTTATTGGATATACCGGTATTGGTAAGGTTAATGCCTCTGTTGTTGTTAGCCACATAATTGAAAAATATAAACCCCAGAGTTTTTTTTATACAGGAATAGCTGGAGCTCTAAGAAGTGATCTTAATATAGGGGATGTAGTAATAGCCGGAGATTCCATGCAGTGGGATGTAAATCTTACTGCATTCGGATTTAAAATAGGTGAATTACCTTCTATTGTATCCCCATCTGGTGAAAATAAAAAAACTGATAATATAAGATTTTATAAAACAGAACAAAAACTTTTGGGAAAAGCCTTAAAATGGAATCCTGGTGGTTTTAAAGTAACCCAAGGTAGAATTATTACCGGGGATAGTTTTTTTACGACAATATTAAGAGATTATAAAGCAGATTTAATACAAGAACTTGATTGTTCTGCTGTAGATATGGAAGGGGCTGCTGCAGGAGCAGCATGTAAAATATATAATACTCCGTTTTTTCTTGCCAGGGTTATTTCGGATACTACTGAAGGGAAAACCCCTAAGAGATTCAAAGTTTTTATGAATGATGCTTCCAGAAAAATGTCGGAACTTGTAGAGCATATACTTTTGACCTAACGTCAAAACAGATCCTAAGCATTTCTCTATCCCCGAAGGGTTGCCATATCTCTTAAAGAGGTGGTAGAGCCCCTCTTTCCTTTCTAAACTATAGATTTTTCTTGATTTATTACTTGAGTATACTTATCATATATAAATGAATAAAGATAAACTATACGGTGCTCTATGGGGCGCTTTTTGTGCAGATGCATATGCACTTGGACCACACTGGGAATATAATACAAAAAATATTGAAGATGCGGATCTTAAATGGGAAGGATACAACAATCCTATAACCACCTATCATGGGAAGAAACAGGCAGGTGATTTTACCCATTATGGGGATCAGGGGCTTTGGTTATTAAGGCAAATAGCAGAAAAATCATCTTTTGATTTATCTGATTTCGGCAGAATTTGGATGGATGAAATGCAGACCTATACTGGTTATATAGATCATTCAACAAAAGAAACCCTGGAAAATCTTAAAAAGGGTGCGGACTGGAATTCTTGTGGTTCAGTATCGACAGATTTTAGTGCTGTAGGACGAGCTGTTCCTTTATTACTACTATTTAAAGATGATACAGAAGCTTTAAAAAAAGCGTTTATGTCACAAGCAGCTCTTACACATAATTCGAAGTCTGTAGTAGAGGCTTCTGCATTTTTTGCTGAACTTGCTGTTGCGTTACTTGAGGGGAAGGAGTTACGAGCTTCTTTGGAGTCTATTAGTTTAGAATACAGTGATACTATTCAGAATTGGAA
>JAOZPU010000054.1:16736-17075 GCA_029932585.1 Spirochaetia bacterium
TTGTAATTAAAACCTTCGGACAGGCATGTGATATAAATCATGGGTTTCCAGGAGTTATCCATTTAATTACTAAGTATACAGATAATTATTGTCTTGCTATGGAGGAAAATGCAAAATCCGGGGGAGACAGCGCTGCCAGGGGTTTAATTGTTGGCATGCTTTTAGGAATTATCAATGGTAAAAATTCTATTCCCGAAAACTGGATAAAAAATCTTACCGTATATGATGAAATAGAGAGCCTGATAAGTAAAATCTAATCAGCCATGCTGAAATTGGCTTTTAGGTATTTATATATTTCAGCAAGACATTTGTCCTCTTTACTTCCGATTCCTGAATCGA
>JAOZPU010000200.1 GCA_029932585.1 Spirochaetia bacterium
TTTGCAGCCTTATCAAAAGCAAAACAAATAGAACTACTGAAAGTATCCGGGCAGTTATCAAGGCCTGACAGGCATAAATTAATAAAGCGAAATAAGGCTATACGAAAAAAGCATAGACAGGAAATTGTTATTACTGAAAAACATGCCAGGGCTCAGACAGGTATTCGCAGAGCCAGGGAAAAGGATGTTTTCTCTGCTCCCCTTCAGCTTTCTGATAATACCGGTTCTTCAAAAGATCATATGGTTTTGCATTCTCCCCGTAATTGTTATGTTTGTAAGGCCGAATTCACACAATTACACTTTTTTTATGATTCCATGTGTCCAACTTGCGCAGAATTGAACTATAAAAAACGTTTTCAAACAGCAGATTTAAATGGGCAAATAGCTGTAATAACAGGATCTCGTTTAAAAATAGGTTATCAGGCTACTCTTATGATGCTCAGGGCAGGAGCAACGGTTATTGCTACAACTCGTTTTCCTGTGGATTCGGCACTTAGGTTTTCCAAGGAAAAGGATTTTTTTGAATGGGGTGATCGGCTGCATATCTATGGCTTGGATCTAAGACATACTCCCAGTGTGGAGATTTTTTGTGCCCATATTGAAGAAAAGTATCATCGCCTGGATCTTTTAATAAATAATGCAGCTCAAACAGTACGTCGCCCTCCTGGTTTCTATACGCATTTAATGGAAAATGAAACTAAACCTTTTGAATGTTTTTCAGAAAAAGTAAAAATGGTATTGGAAAGTTTTTCAGTATTTACTAAAAAACTTAATTCCTTTGCTTCAATTGGTTCCGGATCAGATCTTGCTGTATCCGGTAATGAAGATATTCCGGGGATTGGTCTTAGAGAATCAGCACAACTCTCTCAAATCCCCTATGGGTATGATAAAAACCTTTCTGTAAGTACTGTTTTTCCAAAAGGGGAATTAGATGTTGATCTTCAGCAGGTGGATTTACGTGAAACGAACAGTTGGCGTCTTAAACTGGGGGAAATAGAAACTTCAGAGATGCTGGAGCTTCAGCTTGTGAATGCTGTAGCACCCTTTGTCTTATGCAATAAATTAACTCCTCTAATGGAGAAAGATAATACCGGGCAGAAGCACATTGTGAATGTTTCTGCTATGGAAGGGAAATTTTTGAGGTTTAAAAAAGGAGATCGCCATCCTCATACCAATATGGCCAAAGCTGCTTTAAATATGTTAACTCACACTTCTGCAAGCGGTCTGGCAAAGAATGGTATTTTTATGAATGCAGTGGATACTGGATGGGTAACAGATGAAGATCCTGTCAAACTGTCAAAATTGAAGGAAGATCTTCATGATTTTCAACCACCTCTTGATATTGTAGATGGGGCTGCCAGAGTTTGTGACCCTTTTTTTGACGGCATTAACAGGGGAGAACATTGGAGTGGTAAATTTTTAAAGGATTATTTTCCTATAGATTGGTGAAAAAAATCTATTGTTTATTTACAGGAAAGATATATAATTAAATATATTATTAATTTTAGTAGGTATATATTTTGGATAATGAAGTTTTTTCAGGAGAAATAGACCCGGAAATTGCAGAATTGATGGAGATAGATAATTCCGATGAGATGTCTCCTGATTTTGAAGATCTTTTTAGTGATGGTGCAGCAAAAAAACTCGAAGCAGAGAAAGTTGATCTCACAAAAGAGGCTTTTGCTTTACCTTCAAAAATTTCAGAGGATAGAGCCAACCCTATTTTTTCGAGTAAAGAATACTACAAATCTGTTTTAGCAGGAGAGGGAGAAACCTCCAAACGTGTCCATTCTCTTCTATCTAAGTTTTTGAATGCCACTGACCCCAAAGATAAGTCTATGTACAGGGCTAAGCTCATTGCTGCTACATGGAATCTTTCCTCTAGTATTGTCTCTAAATTTTCATCGTTAACCCAACCTAAAAAGTTTTTTCTAAGATATGGTTTTCTATTACCTACTCTTGTCTCCCGTGAACAGAGGGAATCTATTGGGAAAATAGTAGTAGAGAATAATACCGGTGAACCTTTCTATTATTTTGACGAGTGGCTTAGTAAAGTTGCCAGTGGTCAGATAAGTTCTTCTTCTGTAGACGAAGTTAAGCAGGTTAGAAATAATCAGGGTGCCAAAATTCAAGCCCAAATTGATAAGGCCAGAGGAACCACAGAGTTCCATCTTGGTGAGATTAAAAATAAAACCAGAGAAATTGAAAATGCAGAAGAAGAACTTAAGGAAAAGTTAAAAATTATCTCAGCACATCAGATTTTTGATGATGGACTGAGCTCTGCTTATGATGCAGGTCAAAAAAGTGCGCTTTCTGATATTATGAATGTTTGTCGTTTTTTATCCAATAAGGATAAGGAACTGGCTTCAAGTTTTGTTGCATATGAAAATATAAAAAATCAGTTAAGTGATCTTGAAGAGAAGGCCAGTCAGGAGGGTGGCGGGGCTTCTTTAAATTCAAAAACCCTGGAAAATGAATTTAATACAGTAAGGCAAATGATAAAGATGGTAACTGGCAGACAGGGTAATCATATCCCTTTTCTTATGAAACAGTATTTTCGTTCAAATTTAAGAGATATTGGAACCAGGGAAAACATTATTATGGAGTTTGCCGCTGTAGAAGCTATTGATGAAGGACTTTTTAAAAGGACATTTAAAAGACAAACAAATAGAATTGTCCCATATATAATATTAGTACCAGGATATGGAGAAAAGGGTATCTGCTGGGAACCTTTTGAAAAGTTCAACAGAGCTACCAGCAGGGGTAGAGTTGCTGTTCCTATATTTCCAAAAGATTTAAAAATTGCTGTAATTTCTGCAGCAGCAGATCTTAGGTGGCAGGTGGCAAAAGAAAAAGCCCAGCATTACTGGATGGAAGAAGGCCTTACCGGTCGGTATTATCAATGGTTTTCCGAGAAAAAGATGAGAGGTGATGTAAGAGAGCTTTTTATTCAGGATTATATTTTATGGATCACAAAAGAAAGTGAGGGAACGCAAAAGCTTGATAAAGAGGTAAGAGGAATTTTTTGGAGAAATATACCTTTTAGACAGGAATTAAGAGACAGACTTCGTAAAAGAGGGTTTGTTTATAATGAATTGTACAAAAAGGATGTTAATAGATCCCTTTCTGATGGATATTAAGAATATTCTATTTTTTCCTTGAATTAAAGATTGGATGAAAATATTTATCCATGTTTATTTTGTTTGCTAAAAATTTAATTCCTTTGTGATAAGCAAAAAAGCTACCTGCTACAGATAATAAAAAAGTCAGAATAAATAATGCAGATGCTATTGTTGGAGATATATTTTTGGGTATAACTAAAGAGAGTAATGCGAGTCCTATTGTCATTAAAATTACCATTAGAAATACATTAAGTACTGATGCCCCTAAAATAAAAAGTGCGGTATTAAGTTTTTTATTCATGTTTTTTTAAGTCCTCAAATATAAAAGAAAAAAGTAGTAATAGCCCTGCAATAACAACTGATGAATCTGCTACATTGAAAGTAGGCCATCTTTCAAGTCCAAATATACCATAAAATTTAATATCTATAAAATCTACAACCCCCAGAGACCTGAAAATCCTGTCAAGTAAATTGCCAATTCCTCCTCCCAGGATCCCTGCGACAGCCCACCTTTGGAGATATGTAAAATCTTCACCTTTTAGAAAATAAATAAGAAGGCCAAATAATATTGCGAGAGGTAGTATTGTAAAAAGAATATATCTTACTCCATCTGGAAGATTATTTCCCATGCTGAACGCAATGGCCAGGTTCCGGGTATGGATAATTCTTAATATTCCACCAAAAAATGACTTTCCAATTGTATGGATTGGGATGGTATTTACTATTATCAATTTACTTACCTGATCTGCTATTATAATACTAATAGTAAGTATGAGGGGTTTCAATTTATTTTTAGTTATCATTTAATTTATAATCCTGTTGGAACATCAATAAAAACCGTTTCTACGGCTTTGTCCCTTTTTAGTTTTTCAGCCATAAGTTTTGGACCAAATGTTTCTGTAAAGTAATGACCGGCACTTATCATATTTATTCTTCCTTCCTGGCATATATGATAAGTTTCATGGGATAGATCTCCAGTAATGTAAAGATCGATATTTTGTTCCATAGCTTGAGTTATCTCTCTTGTTGCTCCACCTGAAACAATTGCTACAGTTGATATTTTACTATTTCCAAATGGAAGGATTCCTAGTGTTTCTGTCTTCTTTATTTCCAGTATTTCCAGGATCGCATCAATGGTTTTTATCTGGCTCAGAGTTCCTGCATTACCAATTTTAACCCCTTTATAGGATCCAAAGGGATGAATATTCTCGAGATTCAGTTTTTTTGCAATTCCATAGTTATTTCCTATAATCGGATTCATATCCAGAGGAAGATGAGCTGCATAAAGAGAGATATTGTTTTTTATTAAAAATGATAGCCTTTCATAATGACTGTCAGTTACTGCAATAGGATAGCCCCAGAATAATCCATGATGTACAAAAAGAACTTCCGCATTCCACTCTACAGCTTTCTTAAATGTTTCCATAGATGCATCAACGGCAAAAGCAACTTTATTAATCTGCCTTTTTCCCTGATCAACCTGAAACCCATTCATAGATGAATCTATCTTATTGACAATTTCCATATCCAGAATATTTCTGAAGTATGAATCTAATTCTACTGTATCCATATTTGAAGTATAGCAAGCCCAAATCAATTAAATCAACTGCTTTATGAGGAAATTGCAAAACTCGAAGAGTTTTGCAATTTCCTG
>JAOZPU010000055.1 GCA_029932585.1 Spirochaetia bacterium
CACGAAGTTCTGCAATAAATTCAGCAGTTGCTTTCAAATATGCCGGTTTATTTCTCTTTCCTCTAAATGCAGAAGGCACCATAAAGGGGCTTTCTGATTCAATAAGAATTCTATCGAGAGGGAGATTTTTTGCTGTCTCATGAAGGTTCCTTGCATTTCTGTATGTTACATTTCCAGCAAATGAAAAGTAAAGATTAAGATCGAGAGCTTCTTTTGCAAAATCCCAATTTTCAGAATAGCAATGAAGTACTCCCCCTTTTGGTGGCAGTTTATCCCGAAGAATTTCCAGGACATCCCTGCCTGCTTCTCTGTTGTGAATAACTACAGGTAGGTCATACTGATGAGAAAGTTCCAGCTGTCTTATGAATAATTCTATTTGGGAATCCTTGTTTCCAAATTTTCTATAATAATCAAGACCAATTTCTCCAATAGCTACAACCCTATCTAATTTGATCCCTTCTTCAATTTTTATTTCCCAATCCTTTCCCGGATGCATAACTTCTGAAGGAGAAACGCCGATACTATGATATATATGGTTTGCTGTTGATAGATTTTGATAAACCTGAAAGAAGTCCTGTAGGTTATTGCAAATACTAAGTATGTGGGCAATACCTTCTTGTTTTGCTTCCTGAGTAATTATAAGCTGGTCAATAGGATCTTCTGTAATTAAGCCAATATGGGCATGAGTATCAAATAATTTCATAAGGTTATCCATTAATGCAAAGATTTGTTGAATTAATCTGTTTCATGAAACAGATTATATAAAAAACAGTATCACGAAGAATGGCTGTGGTCAATTACATTTGACAATATTTTGTCATAATGGTATTCTAATTCATTCTTTGGAGGAGATTGAATGTCATCGGCTCATAATTATAAAAAAGTTGAGAATGTAGTTTTGGATTTTTTTATAAGCCATTTCAATATATTTGTTGCATCTATTGCCGGTTTTTACAACAGGGTAATGACCCGTGGAAAACAGCGGTTTACTGTAATGCTTATTCCTCACTCAGAGAAACAAATATTTAATTTCAAAATATCCGTATTTTCACTCGTATTCATCTCTTTTCTTCTTTCCGGAATAATTCTTGTTTTTTTTGTTTTTAGTACTCAGTTTAGTGGACTTTCTCAGTTATTAATAACCAAAACCGAGGCTTTAAAGGATACCAGTGCAAGTCTGGAAATTATGAGGGATGAAGTTAATGAATTAAGAAATGTATCCAGAAGTTTTGAGTCTTCATTAAACAGTACTTTAGGTGTATTAGGACTGGAATTGAATAATAGTAAATCAGATGAAAATGCAGGTGGTGATCTTGCATCTTTTTATAATATTGAAGAGCAGGATAGTGGTACTTTGAAGGAGATTACAGATCTTCAGAGTTTAAAAACATTTTTAACTGAATCTGGTAAATCTTTGGAAAAAGTGTCAGATATTTTTGCCTCCCAGGGAGATCTTCTTGCAGATTTGCCTACTGTATGGCCCGTTGGATCTGGAATTGGCAGAATTACGAATTATTTTGGACCGGAAATTCACCCCTTTACGGGTCAATGGTATCTACATAAAGGTATTGATATAGCTTCTTACAGAAGGGGTGTTACAATAAATGCAGCTGCAAATGGGAAGGTTGTAGAAAGAATGTATGATGCGATGGGTTTTGGTAATTATGTTGTTATCCGGCATTCCTATGGGTACAGTACAAAATATGCTCATATGGATAAAGTTTATGTGGAAGAGGGTGATATTGTAACTCAAGGCCAAAAATTAGGGACTATGGGTAATACTGGTTTATCTACAGGACAGCATCTTCATTTTGAAGTTCGAATAGGTTCTCAGGTTGTTGATCCTCTGAGATTTCTTGATATAAATTCTGGTATTCATTAAGTCTTTATCTTTAATACTACAACAGGAAGCAATGTAACATGAGTGATCATCTTGGAAAAAGCGGTGTATTTATAAATTCTATTGTAGGAGATGGTACAAGATTCGTAGGAGATCTTGAATTGAATGGTTTGCTGCGTATAGATGGTGATTTTATTGGTAATATAAAAACAGATGGTAAAGTACTAATAGGTAAGAATGGAAGAGCTGAATGTACTATTAAAGCAGATACTGTTGTTATTGGCGGTGTTGTAAAGGGTGATATTGTTTCCAGTGGAAAGGTTGTAATTCTCTCAACTGGAATGTTAATTGGTAATGTTTCAACTCCCCGGCTAATATCTGAAGATGGTGTAATTCTTAATGGATTATGTTTGATATCCAATACAGATGATACTCTTGTTTCAAGTGAATCAAAATCATCATATACTATAGAAGGCAATGGTCTTGAAAAGTACAACCCTGCAAAAATTATTAACTAATGGGAAAAATTTCAGCTGCTGATAGATCTTTTCGTAAAAAAAATTCCAGTACACCCAGAAAAAAAGTAGATAGTGGTACGGTTGAAAAGTTGAGTTTTTCTTCTCTATTGAATGTAGGCAAAAATGAAGCTGTTGATTTTGAGGATATTGATTATTCCAATTTGGATCTTGAAGACCTTCTGGATAGTATTCATGAAGCTGGAGATGCATTAAAAGATATTCCTACCTTGCAAAATGTTAAGACTTATAAGAGTGCTGTTTCAAAATTTCTTAATTTTATAGTAAAAAATTCATTGGAGACAAAAACAACTGCAGGATCAAATTTTAATCCATTGAAAAAACAAAAAAAGTATACAATAATCAGAGTAGTAGACGAGAAACTTGAGCGTTTGGCTGCAGGAGTATTGCAAAATCAGTCAGACAAGCTTTATATTCTTGAAAAAATTGAGGAAATTAATGGACTTATAGTTAATCTTCTTAAATAATATAGAGGTAATTAAATGAGTGACCATATAGATAGTTTAGAAATTGAGGAACCTTCCAGTCATAGTTCATGTTCCGATCTGAGCTGCGGTGAAAGTGAATCTCTTTACTGTACTGTTAAAGTTTTACATTCCAGTGAAACTCAAACATGTAGAATGGAATCAGCAGATCATGTAAAGAGAGGCGATTTTGTCCTTATAAATTCCAGATACGGGAAAGATCTTGCTGTAGTTCTTGGATCGGTAAAGTGCATTTGTAAATCTGAAAAAGATAAAATTGAGGATATAATTAGAATTGCAGATGAAAAAGATATTTCCAGATATGAAAATAATCTCGAAAAAGAAAAAGAAGCCTTAAAACTCTGTAAGGTAAAAATAATCGAACATAAGCTGGATATGAAACTGATATCTGCTCATTATCTTCTGGAGGAATCTAAAATACTTTTTTTCTTTACAGCTGAATCCCGGGTTGATTTCAGAGATCTTGTAAAAAATCTTGTATCAATTTTTAAAATGCGTATTGAATTACGACAAATTGGTGTAAGAGATGAATCCAGGGTTTTAGGAGGACTTGCTGTTTGCGGGCGAAATTACTGCTGTAACGGTGTTACTGATAAGCTTAAGCCTGTGTCAATTAAAATGGCAAAAGAGCAGAGTCTTTCTTTGAATTCTATGAAAATATCTGGTCCTTGCGGACGATTATTATGTTGCCTTTCTTATGAATATGATTTTTACCTGGAAGAGAAGCATAAATATCCCTCTGAAGGAAGTCGAATTTTATCTGGTAAGGATCAGTATAAGGTTCTTGATGCTAATGTTATAACCAAAAAAGTTTCTGTTGTTTCAACTGATGGTGTTTTTTTTACAGTCCCTCTGGAGTATCTGGAAAAGGGTGTTTCAGCTAAGTGGACAATATTAGAAGCATATTTTGAAACTCAATAGAGATTAAGAAACCATGAGTGGCAGGTTAAAGATATCTTGACAGTCAGCAGTAATTTTGATATTTTGCTGAATTGTTACCAATTTGAAAATTGTTCCAGGAGGATACATGATAAAGACAGATCAGGCCGCAAAACGGCTTAGACAAAGTGAAAAGAGAAGACTTAGGAATAGAATGTCAAAAAGCACAATTCTTACTTCTAAAAAACGTTTTTTAGCTGCAGTTAAGGAAAATGATAAGGAAAAAGCTGGTTCTGAGCTAAAAGAGATAGTTAAGTTACTTGATACTTCAGCTGGGAAAGGGTTGTTTCACAAAAAGACTGTAGCCAGAAAAAAATCAAGACTACATAAAGCTTTAAATTCCATGAGCGCTTAGATTAGATATACTGGAAAAATAATGGAATCAAACAGCAAACTTACAAAAGCCGAAATTATTGATAATATTTATGAAGAGTTGGACATAGACCGTGCTGATATTCATAAAATTATTGATAGGCTGTTTGACCATCTGAAAGATGCTTTGAGTGCTGATCAGGTTATTGAACTTCGGGGGTTTGGTACTTTTGAAATTCGTACCCGTAAGGGGCGTGAAAAGGCTCGGAATCCCAGGACCGGTGAAATTATACCTGTTAAAACTCATGGTGTTGCAGTATTCAGGCCTGGGAAACAGTTGAAAAAAAATGCCTGGGATCTTAGAGGGTAGATAATGTTTTCATCTTCTTCCCATACAAGTATAAAAAACAATAATATTGGAGCATTTTTTAAAAAAGCAACTGTAGAATTACTACTGCTTGTTTTATCTTCTGTATTGTTTTCATTGGCTTTTCCCAGTGTTGTTTCTACCTGGGGGATTGCGCCAATTGCTTTTATTTCAATAATTCCTGTATTTATAGTAGTTCATAAAAGTAGTTGGAAAGCTATTGTACCCTATGGTGCTTTTTATGGATATATTACTTATGGGATATTTAATTACTGGCTATCTACTTTTCATCCTTTGGCAATAATAATTGTTCCTACCATATATGCAACCTATTTTGTTATTCTTTTTCCTGTTTTAAAACTTGCAGATAAACTTTTTCCAAGATATGGATATTTAGTTCAGGCTTTGTGCTGGATTGGTTATGAATATCTGCGTACACAAGGTTTTTTAGGATATTCGTACGGGATAATTGGTTACAGTATGTTCACGGTGTTACCTTTTATACAAATAGCTTCTGTTACAGGTGTCTGGGGTGTCTCTTTTCTTGTTATCTTACCTTCTGCCTATCTAGGAAATGGATTAAAAAATGGCTGGGCGCAGTTTTTTGATTTTTTCAGGAAACATCGCACCGACAGTTATATTTATGGTGGCTTGGTAGTTATAAATTTATTTTTCGGATTTTTAGTGATGACAGATTATTCGGACTCTCCTCAATGGCGTGTAGCTTTAATACAGCACAATGCAGATTCATGGAAGGGTGGACAAAGAACATATGAACGTAATTTTAAATTATTGCGGGATTTGAGTCTGGAAGCTGTAAAAGAAAACCCTGATATTGTTGTATGGTCCGAGACCGCATTTGTCCCTGGAGTGGACTGGCATAGCAGGTATAGGACTGATAAAGAGCGTTTTGCCCTTGTTGCTGATTTAAAGGAGTTTCTTGCAACACAGAATATCCCTTATCTATTCGGTAATGATGATGGCCAAAAAAAGGATCCAAACCTGCCTCCTGTTTTGCCAGATGGTTCTTCTAACAAGTTGGATTATAATGCTGTATTGCTCTATGAGGGTGGCGAACTTAAGGATACTTATAGAAAAGTTCATCTTGTTCCATTTACGGAAAATTTTCCTTATAAAGAATCTCTACCTGGAATATATAAAATACTGGTAAATAATGACTATCATTTTTGGGAGAGGGGAACAGAATACACTGTATTTGATGCTGCAGGTGTAAAATTTTCGACACCCATATGTTTTGAAGATGCTTTTGGATATTTATCCAGAAATTTCGTAAAGCAAGGTGCTGAAGTTATTGTAAATTTAACAAACGACTCATGGTCCGGAGCTTTATCGTCTCAGATGCAGCATTTAGGTATAGCTGTTTTTAGAGCAATAGAGAATCGTAGAAGTCTTGTTCGTTCTGCTAATTCCGGTATGACTGGGATAATTGATCCTGATGGTAGAATAATTTCTCTTCTGGAACCCTTTAAAGCAGATTATTTAGTTGGAGATGTTCCTGTTTATACAGAAAGAACTACTGTTTATACAATGCTTGGAAATTGGTTTGCCATTGTTTCAATTCTACTTTCTGTGGTTTTTATTCTTTTTGGCTTAATAAAATCAGTATTTATACTTTTAAAGCATAATAAATAGTATTAGCCTTAATATTTTGGTTCCTGAGCTTGCCTGCGGACTAATTTGGAATTGACAAGAGCCCTTAAGTATAGGATTATATATTGATGGATGAAAAAGCGAAAATTCTTATAGTTGATGATGAACCTCGAAATCTTGATTTCTTTGATGTAATGCTTGATAAGCTTGGTTTTGAAGTTGCAAGAGCAGAGAATGGAATAATAGCTCTCGAGATGGTTGTAGAGTTCAAACCGGATTTAATTCTTCTTGACAATGTTATGCCTAAGCTGTCGGGATGGCAGGTTACACGGCTATTAAAACAGGATCCTGAATATTCTGAGTATAAAGATATATCGATTATTATGTTTTCTGCTATGGATGATGTGAGGGACAAAATAGAAGGGTTTGAGCTGGGTGTTGATGACTACATAACCAAGCCATTTAATTTTTCCGAAGTAATAGCAAGAATCAGAGCTGTTTTGAAGAATAGGGAAATTTATAAGCAAAATCTTGTCAAAGAACGAAGATTTGATCAGATTGAATCTTTTAGTGATTCGGTATTGTCTTTTTTAAATCAACTAAGAGAACCTCTGGAGCAAATTCTGTCCAGATCAACACCGGACGTGGCTATGGATGATTCTACTGCTGATTTTTGTAGTTTTGTATCTACAGAAGCAGAAAAGGCAGTTGTCTCTTTGGATGAATTCAGAGAAGAAATTTCCAGGTTGACTGAGAATGAAATTGAGTCTAATAGAAATGGTAATTTTTTAAAGGAACTGGATCAAAGAATTCATAAACATTTTGTGAAATCTGATGATCCTGATGGAGAATAATCATGATTAGTGAAGATAAAAAGAAAGTAATTGATATATTTGCCCAGGGAAGAAAAAAATATAAACTTGCAGATTTTAAAGGTGCAAGGAAATTATTTGCAGATGCTCTCAAGGTTGATTCTGAAGATGGACCTTCGCAAGTTTATTATGCCAGATGTAAGCACTATATTGATAACCCTCCTCCAGAAGACTGGGATGGTGTTTTTGTAATGACTTCCAAGTAAGGGGTTGATTTATCAAACCTATGGGCAGGAACTATCTGGTTTTAGGTGTCAGTACAATTAAACGTTAATAAATAATTTTGGGAAAAAATTTATATGTCAAAGAAAAATATTAGGAACAATCTTCATAAAATGGCTACTACTCTTGGTAGTGAGACTATTTTTGCAGGTATAATGCGCTTTACAGACTCTCTGCAGATTAATGGAAATCTGGAAGGTGAAATAATTTCTACAGGTACACTTTATATTGAGGAAAGTGCGGTTATAAATGCTAATATACAGGTTGGTTCTATAGTTGTTGCAGGTGTTGTAAATGGAAATATTATTGCTACAGAGAAATTGGAAATTCTAACATCTGGTAAAGTTTATGGTAATATTCGTACAGCAAGACTAAGAATTGCAGATGGTGTCGTTTTTAAAGGGAAATGTGAAATGATAAGAGACCCCAAAACAGTTGATATTTTTTCTGCGAAAGTAGATAAACTCAAGAAGACGGTTGGTGGTGTTTAAGAATATTACCGCATCAGTAATTGCAATAGGTTCTGAGTTGAGTTCCGGTAAAATTCAGGATAAACACGGGAAATATACCAGCTCCATATTATCAGATATGGGATTCAGGGTTGATAGTATTGTACTTATTCCTGATAATGAGAATATCCCTTTTTTTATTGAAACCCGCAAAGATAAAATCGACCTTTTAATAGTTACAGGTGGTCTAGGTCCAACTTCTGATGATATAACCAGGTCTGTTATTGCAAATGCTTCCGGAGTTGATTTAATTTTAAATAATGATATCTGGTCAGATCTCCAGAAACGTTTTCCTGGAATAATGAATGATTCCAGAAAAAAACAGGCTTATATTCCTGATGGATTTACTGTTATTGATAATTTCTGCGGTACAGCTCCTGGATTTTCAGGATATATTGGTAATACACTTGTATTTTGTCTTCCTGGACCTCCTTCAGAAATGCAGGATATGTTTGAGCGTTCTGTTGTTCCTTCGATAATCAAAAAATTTAACCTTCCTAAACCTGAAATAAAAAATATTACTTGTTTTCTTATATGTGAGTCCAGTCTCGAAAATGCCTGCAGGGATTATAATAGTAAGGAGATAACCTGGGGAACAAGAGTTCAGTCATATAGGATAAGCCTTTATCTTCAAGGGGGAACTAAAGAGGGCCGATTACAGTTTTTTGCTTACTTACAGAAATATTTTGGAAAAGAACTGATTGTTGCAGATGACAGAACAGCTGAAGAGATACTTGTTAGTTCCCTTAAAAGAGCAGGGAAAACTATAAGTCTTGCTGAATCTGTTACAGGGGGTCTTATTGGAAAACTTATTACAGATATACCTGGAAGTTCCAGTATTTTATGGGGATCTCTTGTAACTTATTCAAATAAGGCCAAACAGGAAGTTTTAGGGTTAAAAAAAGATTTTATTATAGCTAATGGAGTTGTTTCCAAAGAGGCTGTAGAAGAAATGACTTCTCGTGTTATGCTCCTTGCAGATTCGGATATTTCCCTGTCTGTTTCAGGGTATGCAGGTGGATCCCATGATTTAGATGAAGACACTGGTAATATCTGGATTGCAGTAAAAAATAGAAATTCTAAAGTTTTTTCAAAAAACTTTAAATTTTCCGGTTCCAGAGATTTAATAAGGAGAAAAACTGCAGTTGCAGCTATGTTATTGGCTGAATCTTCTTTGGTATGGCCTGAAAGGCTTGACAGTTATGATCAGTGGCAATATAGTTAGGGTAGTTCTTAATAATGACCCCAAGATCAAAAATAAAATCCATAATAAAATGAATAATTTAAGTTTTTTAGATACTGATCTTATAAGTCAGAAAAATAATGATTCTTATAGAGAAAATAAAAATAACAAACTTGTAAAAGATGAAAATAAAAAGCGAGGAAGCAATGGCGGAAATTGAAGCTGATGCCTCAGATGTTGAAGTAGTAACACGTCCAAAGAGAAAAAAAATTAGAGTGGAACTCATTAGGGAAACAATATCAAGTAAGGATGAGGGTGAAGCTGCCTCAGACTCAAAGGTTGTGGATGAGAACCCTGATACGAAAGTTGTGTCCGAGGTTCCTGTAACTGAAACCTCCAGAAAAGTAGTTCCCAAGAGAAAACCAAGATCCAGACCAGGTCAACGAAACAGGCAAAAACCTGTTGATAATACTAATAAAGAGAAATTAAGTATCAATGAGCTTTCAAGGATGACAGTACCTATTTTAAGGGATCTGGGCGAAAAACTTGGTATTAGTCTTGATACTTTAATGACTATGAAAAAGCAGGAAGTTATTTTTTCTATTTTAAAAGCTCATACTCAGGCAGGTGGCATTATTTATGCCTATGGTTCTTTGGAAATTCTTCCAGATGGTTATGGGTTTCTTAGATCTCCGCAAAATAGTTATCTTCCTGGTTCAGATGATATTTACATGTCGCCATCACAAATCAGGCTGTTTATTCTTCGTACAGGAGATACTGTCTATGGTCAGATTCGACCTCCTAAAGAGGGTGAACGCTTCTTTGCCATGCTTAGAGTTGAGAAAGTTAATGATGATGAACCTTTAGTTGCTCAATCACGAGTTTCTTTTGAAAGTTTGACTCCTTTGTATCCTGAAGAAAGACTTGATCTTGAAACTCCGGATGGTAATGTGTCTACCAGGTTAATTAATCTTTTTTGTCCCATTGGTAAAGGCCAGAGAGGTTTAATTGTTAGTCCACCAAGAACAGGAAAAACTATTCTTCTTCAAAAAGTGGCAAATGCAATTACAACAAATCATCCTGAAGTTTTTCTTATAGTATTACTAATTGATGAAAGGCCTGAAGAAGTAACTGATATGAGGCGCAGTGTAAAAGGGGAAGTTATTGCTTCTACCTTTGATGAGCAGGCAACACGCCATGTTCAGGTAGCAGAAATGGTTATAGAAAAAGCAAAGAGACTTGTAGAGCATAAAAGGGATGTAGTTATTCTTCTGGATTCTATTACAAGGTTGGCCAGAGCTTATAACCAGACCGTTCCAACCTCAGGAAAGATTCTCTCGGGTGGTGTTGATTCGAATGCACTCCATAAACCAAAAAGGTTTTTTGGTGCTGCCAGAAATATTGAAGATGGCGGTAGCCTTACTATTGTAGCTACAGCTCTTATTGAAACCGGCTCCAGAATGGATGAGGTTATCTTTGAGGAATTCAAAGGAACTGGTAATATGGAAATTAATCTGGATAGGAAAATGGCAGATAGAAGACTCTATCCTGCTATGAATATTAAGAAGTCAGGTACCAGAAAAGAGGAACTTCTTCTTAGTGAAGATGAATTAAACAAGATGTGGGTGTTAAGAAAAGTAATTAATCCCATGGATGACATGGAAATTATCGAACTGATGATTGACAGAATGCGTAAAAGTAAGAATAATGAGTCGTTCCTGGCATCAATGAACACCAAGTGATACTTTAATATATTTTAATATATAAACTACCAGGTAATAGACTAATACAGGCGATTAAACTGCATCAAAGACCTGTACTTAGTAATAGAGGAGAAAAGAAATGAAAGCTGGAATACATCCAAAATATGAAATGACAACCATTAAATGTGCTTGTGGTAATGAGATTCAGACTAAATCAACATCAAAAAATATTGAAGTTGAAATTTGTTCAGCCTGTCACCCTTTTTATACAGGGAAGCAGAAACTTGTAGATACAGCAGGACGAATTGAGAGATTTAACAAGAAATATGGTGTAAAATCTGCAGAATAATAATTTCTAATTGGTTTAATCATGTTGGGGCGGGTTAAAAACCCGTCCTTATCTTTTTTTATTTAAAAATATTTGTTTTTTCAATATAAATCCCGTAAAACAGATAAAATCCTATAATGAAAATCATCATAATTGGGAACCAGTCACCTAAAATTGTATAAATAGTTAAAGTATTCCTTTTATAGACAGGTATTGTTGCTGTAATGGTGGCAGACTCGTATAGAGGTAGTGTGTGATTCATTTGTCCCCAGGGGTCAATTACAGTACTTACACCTGCATTAGTTGACCTGATAAGTGTACGCCTGGTTTCAATTGTCCTAAGCCTTGCAGCAGCAAGGTGCTGAGTTTCTCCTGAGATTGTTTTTGACCAGGAATCATTGGAAAGATTTATTAGAATATCAGCACCATTTTTAATCATTCCCCGGGTTATATATGGAAATGAGTCTTCAAAGCAGATAGGAGCACCAAACCTTACATATTCCTTTTTATTATTGATAGGTATTTCAAATATAATATTCGATTTCCCCAGTGCCCATCCCTGATTATCTATTCCTATAATATTTTTAAAAAATGAACTAACTATTTTCATATTCCAAAATGGTATATTTTCTGCAAAGGGAACAGGATGGCTTTTTCCATAATATTCCAGTATTTTCCCCTCTGGAGACACTAGAAGTACTGCATTAAGGACTTCCATTGTACTTCTATCAAGTATATATGGACT
Organism: Spirochaetia bacterium; assembly: GCA_029932585.1. Taxonomy (GTDB): domain Bacteria; phylum Spirochaetota; class Spirochaetia; order B11-G9; family B11-G9; genus JAJRQE01. Next base: position 11,653 of record JAOZPU010000055.1, read on the forward strand.
TCCTACCAGAATGGGAGTATCTATATCTTTTAAAAATAATGTAAAAGGGTCACCCTTTGGTTCTTTTTTATATCTGGGACTATTTTCCATATATGGATAGCGAAAAGCATTTTCACTCCAAATAACCAGATCTGGTGTAATATTATTTTTTGAAAGTGCCTCTCTTGTTAAATCCTGGCCTTTCTTAATACTCTCAATCTCTTTTCCTGATACCCAGGAGTCTGCATTCTGCTGTACCATTAGTACTGTAATAGATTTTTCCCATGGAATTTCTACATTAGTTGTATAAATCCCATAAATAAAACTTCCAATTAATATAATTAGTGTAAATATCCATTTAAAAATAATACTTTTTCCACGTATTAAAATAGTTTCGAGTAGCATTGTATTTATCAAAACAATAAGAAAGGATACACCCCATTGTCCGGTAATATCTGCAATTTGTACAAAGGGTGCAATTTGTGCTGTATGTGCCATTAGACCCCATGGAAATCCTAAATAACCTATCGATTTTAAATATTCATATACAATCCATATTCCTGCTGTAATAAAAGGTCTGTATGCTCCGGATTTTCCAGCTGCTGCAATAAAGGGGGAAAGTATAATAAAATAAAGAATATGTGCAGCAGCAACACCGGAAAGAGTCCAAAATGAAAAATCTTCAAAGAAAAGAAGCCAAAAATAGATGAATATTGAGGAGAGTAGTCCAAAAAGCGCTCCCAGAACTATTGTCTCTTTGAAACTTACAGAATTGAATAAAGCGTAAAAAAGGGGTATAAGAGCTATAAAACCAATTGAAAGACTTCCATAGTGGAGGAATTCATTTGGTAGTGCCATGGCATATAGAAAAGAAGAAAAAATAATAAGTGCAATTTTATTTTGAATCATGTTATCATAGTATATTATTTAATATTAGAAGCACTAGTGAAGAAAGGTAGTTTTTGCGTCAGTTGAATGTGTTTTTTCAGAGAAAAAATACTTAGGAAGCAGGAAATGTGATATTACGCAAAAAGCTTTAAAAAGAATTTGTTGATTTTCAGTGTGTTTTCTAATAGTATGGAACTGGTGGTAATAATTTGAAAGATACTTCCATGGATGAGATGAAAAATTTACACAAATCTGAGTATGGTTTGGAGCCGGAAGTGATAGCCGAAGCTCCCGGGGTTATAAATTTGCTTGGAGAGCATACAGACTTCAGTGATGGTTATGTAATTCAGGTTGCAATAAATAATACTGTAAAAGTTGCTATATCAAAAAGAGACGATAATTCTTTAAGATTTTTTGCATCAGATTTAGGTGAACGAAAAAAAACAACTATAGCTAATTTAAAATATAAAAGAGAAGACCGCTGGGCAAATTATATAAAGGGTGTTTTATACGAATTTATTCAATTGGGGTATAATTTCAAAGGTTTGGATATAACTATTCTTGGTGATATTCCTCAGGGGGTTGGTCTTGGCTCTTCTGCAGCTATTGGAATAGCTTCAGCTTTGTCTCTTAGGAATCTTTTTAATTTTGAAATAACAGATATTCAACTTGTTCAGGCCGCCTATCTATCTGAAAGTGCTTTTATTGGGAATTCAGAAAGACTCACAGATCAATTTTGTTCCTACTATGCAGAAGAAAACAGTTCTGTTTTTCTGGATATCCGGACATTGGAATATGCTAATATCCCTTTTGATTTCAGTGAATATAAGCTGGTTATTACAAATAGCAATGTTCCTGTTGTGGATAGCGAGGAGGAGATAGGGGAACGTCAGGCAGAATGCCAAAAATGTGTCGGAATTATTAATTTGAAAAATAGCGGTTCCAGTCTCAGAGATTTTGATCAATCAGATCTTGATCAGAGTATGGGTAAACTTTCTGAAGCATCCAGAAGGCTTTGCCTTCATGTTGTTGATGAAAATCAACGTGTACTGGATGGTAAAAAGTTTCTGGAGCAACGGGATTATCGCTCCTTCGGCAGGCTCTTGAACAGATCGCATGAAAGTCTGAGGGATAACTTTGAGGTTTCCTGTCCTGAACTTGACTGGCTTGTAAAAAGAGCAGCTGAGATTGATGGTTGTGCTGGTTCCCGTATGGCGGGTCCTGGTTTTTGTGGATGTACGGTATCTTTAATGAGAGAAGATGTATTTGAAAAATATGATACAAGACTTGAAGAATATGACCGTATTTTTGGCTTTCAGGCAGAGTATTTTGTCTGTGAACCTGCTGTTAGTGCTCGAATAATATATTCTAATATCAAAAATACTAATATTGAATAGGAAGATAAATGTCTGACTATCTTAAAATTGGATTACGATTTCTAAATTTAAAAAATTATTCCAGTGCGTTAGAGGAATTTTTACTGGTTGATAAAGATCCTTCAGAATTTTTAGATCTTTCCTACTATCTTGGAATCTGTTATACCAATCTGGAAAAATACGACCAGGCATTACTTTATCTTGAACAGGTAGTTACAAATCATTCAGATATTCTAATGGTATATCAGTGCAGGCTTATTCTTAGTTATATTTATTCTGTAACAGGGCGGTACAAACTGGCTGAATTTGAACTTAAAGAACTTATAGAAGCTGGTTTTGAGTCTGCTCAGATCTATGGAAATCTTAGTTATATAAGCTATTCACAACGCTTAATTGATAAAAGTCTGGAATATTTAGAAAAAGCATCCAAACTCGAACCGGATAATCCTAATATTTTAAACTCTATGGGATATATTCTTGCTAATGAAGATCTCAATTCAGAAGAATCTATTCAATTTTGTAAAAAAGCTGTAAAGCTGAAAAATGAGTACCCGGCATATCTGGATTCCCTTGGGTGGGCATATTTTAAAGCAGGGAAAAGTAATGAAGCGTTGCTTTTTCTCCGGAAAGCTTTGTCTTTAGCTGGTAGTAATAAGATTATTGCATCCCATCTAAAAACAGTGTTAGGTGAAATTAAGTAGATATCAAATACTAAACGGAGTATACTAAAAACTGTGAAAAAAATAATTACCCGAACTAAAGTAATATTTATCCTCCTTTTTGTCAGTTTCAATCTTTATGCACAAATAGATTTGGATGAAGTTGATGCGAACCATGAATTCCAATGGGGAATAATATCATATCATCGGGGCGAATATAATGAATCTATACTTTCGTTGGAAAAATCACTTTCTCTTAAACCCGATTGGGAAAAGACTAAGTTATGGCTGGGTAATGCTTATTTCAGGGCAGGATTTACCGATACAGCAATAGATTACTGGACAGATATTTTGGATAATGGCGGGGGAAGTGTAGATCTTAGGGTTAAGGTAGATAATTTAAAGTATCTTCGAACTATGGGACCTGATTTGAAAGAAGCTCCCCGTTATGTTTATTTTCATGAAATTCCTGGTGTAACAGATAATTATTCAATTTTTAAACGTCCCAGTTCTTGTTTTGCTACATTTGATGGAGGTTTTTATCTTTCTTCATTTGCAACTAACGAAATACATAAATTTTCTGCAAATGGAGTGGTAAAGCAAACACTCCGGGGTGGACTTAGTGCTATTAATCATCCTTTTGATATTGTGGAAACCCTGGACTATCTATTTATTTCTGAGTATTCAAGTGATAGAATAATTAGGAGTTCTAAAGCAGGTACGGGTATTTTACGCTTTGGGAAAACTGGAAGTGGTTCAGGAGAGCTGTTAGGGCCTCAATTTATTGCAGATGATAAAGATAGTTATTTTTATGTTACTGAAAGTGGAAACAGGCGGGTGTCAAAATTTGATTATGATGGGAATTTTATATTCTCTTTTGGCAAAAAAAATAATTTTTTTGAAGGATTAAAACAACCAACAGGGATTGCTTATTTTAAAAATAAAGTTCTTGTAGCTGATGGAAGGAAAAAAGAGCTTATTCTTTTTGATGATAATGGCAATTTTATAAAATCGTATAAATCTGAATTACTTGTCACTCCCGAAGGGCTGTCAATCTATTCTGAAAATGAATATTTAATTGCAGATGGAAATAGAATTATTATTTTTAATATAGCTAATGAGTCTTTTAAAATTTTTGCTCAATTAGAACAGAACGCCAGGATTATGAAAGCTGTTAGGGATATAAATGGTAATATTATTACTATTGATTTTAATGGTAATAAAGTAACTTCGCTTACAGATTTTACAAGAATGTATAGCGGTCTTAATTTAAGCATAGACAGAATTCTTTCGGATGATTATCCGAAGATCCTGGTGGAGCTTACAGTTAGTACTGTTGATGGATCAAAATATGTAGGCCTTGAAGAGAATAATTTTTTACTTGCAGAAGATAGCTATACCAATAATAGCATGTCGCTGATATCGACTGGGAATAAATCTGATTTTGTTGATATTAGTTATCTTATTGAAGGTTCAGATTCTATGAAGAATTCTGGTTCGGCTAAAGTAGATGCAGTTAGGGATCTTCTTGATGCTATGGAAGGACGTGGACTTTTTAGTATTGTTACAGCAGAGGAAATCCCTGTTCTTGAACTTAAGCATAGTTCTGGTCTTGATAATATTAAAGATTCTCTTTCTGAAAATACAAACTACAGTAAGAACTGGAGCTTTGATCTTGGAGTACGTTTAGCTGTATCTCAGATTATGGGAGGAGGATCCAGGAAAGCCATTGTTTTTCTTTCTTCCGGTAGTTTGAATGGTGAAGCTTTTTCTAATTATAGTCTTACAGCAACTTTAGACTATTTAAATAACAATAATATTGTATTTTATACAGTCTATACTCATCAGGATGAGTTGTCTCCGGAATTGGAATTTTTAAGCAAAGAAACAGGCGGGTTAACTCTTCCCCTTTATGGTTCTTCCGGGGTTAATACAATTCTTTCCCATTTAAGAAGCAAACCATCAGGATCCTATACTCTTGAGTTTAGTACAAGCAAAGATTCTGACTTTGGAAGACGTCCTCTCCCTGTTGAAGTACAGGTCTCCCTTTTTGACAGGAGTGGTAAGGATAGATCTATTTATTATGGGCCTGGGGAATAAGGGTGCTGCAATTTTTGACAGGTTCAATATATGTTTTTTTGTTGTGATTTGTCTGGTTGAGATCAGTGGTGGTAATAGATTTTAAGCAGGATGTTTTGTTTTATTTCTTTTTACTTCGTCACCAGCTAATTCCATAAGCATCCTCAGTGCATGGTTAACTGCATCCGAGTCTTTGAATACTTTTGCAATATCAGAATCCAGTAAAACAATATTTGTGTCTTCTCTGTAAGACTTGGAAAAATGGGGACGGAGGAACAAAAAGAAAAATAATTCTATATTTTAAAAGCAAAATATACTTTTACCCCATACTACTGGATATGAGAAAGCCAAGATATCTACAAATAGGTGCAGATTACCATGTAACTGCAAA
>JAOZPU010000056.1 GCA_029932585.1 Spirochaetia bacterium
GGCTATTTCTTCCCTGTCAGCTTAATTATATGAAACCCAAACTGAGTTTGTACCAGTTCACTAACAGAACCCACACCCATCCTTTTAACTGCTGCTTCAAACTGGGGAACCATTTTCCCTTCACCAAACCAACCAAGATCGCCACCTTTTGATTTACTTGGGCAGGTTGAATAATCTCTGGCCACTGCTTCAAAGGGTGCACCCTGTTTTACTTTTCGTAAGAGTTCCTGAGCCTGTCCTCTATCTTTTATTAAAATGTGGCTTGCTTTCCACTCCATAATATTCTCCTGTATATTGTGTATGCGTGTTTATATATATAAAATCCATTAAATTGTAAAGAAATTCAAGGCTACTTCTTTATAGAGTCAGCTTTTTTGTGTTAGAATAATGTTCAGATCAGAAATCAACATCAATAAAAATATAACTATGGACTATTCATGAGCGCAAAAAAAAATACAAATTACGACGAAAGCAAGATAAAAACCCTCAGTTCTCTGGAACATATCCGTCTTCGAACAGGTATGTATATTGGACGTCTTGGTGATGGTTCCAATCTTGATGATGGTATCTATATTCTTCTTAAAGAAGTTGTGGATAACTCCATCGATGAATTTATTATGGGATCCGGAGATAAGGTAATTGTTCAGTTTAAAGATAAAACAATTAAGGTAAGAGATTATGGAAGGGGTATTCCCCTGGGTAAGGTTATTGAATGTGTTTCAGTTATCAACACTGGTGCAAAGTATAACAGTGAAGTTTTTCAGTTTTCTGTTGGCTTGAATGGAGTAGGGACAAAGGCTGTAAATGCACTTTCCAGTAAGTTTAGGGTCGTTGCTTTCAGAGATGGCAAGTATTCTGAAGCAATTTTTGAAAGAGGCACTTTAATCTCCAAAAGAAAGGGGAAAAAAGAGGATGAAAAAGACGGAACCTTTATAGAATTTACTCCGGATGAAGAAATTTTTGGAGAATATAACTTTAATCCTGAGTTTATAGAACAGCGAATGTGGAATTATGCATGCCTCAATTCCGGTCTTTCTCTTATTTTTAACAAAAAGAAATTTATTTCAAAAAATGGACTCTTAGATCTTTTAAGTTCTGAAATTGGTAATTCCAATACCCTTTATGATATAGGGTTTTCTAAAAATAAAAGAATAGAATTTGCCTTTACACATACAAATAACTATGGTGAAACCTATTTCTCCTTTGTTAATGGACAGTTTACCAGTGATGGAGGAACCCATCAGAGTGCTTTTCGTGAAGGTCTATTAAAAGGTGTTAATGAGTTTTTTCAGAAAAACTATTCAGGGATTGATGTGCGAGAAGGTGTTGTCGGAGCGGTATCTGTTAAACTTCAAAATCCTGTTTTTGAAAGCCAGACAAAAAATAAACTTGGTAATACTGAGGTTAGAAGCTGGATAATACAGGATGTAAAATCTGCAGTTGTAGACTTTCTTCATAAAAATAATACTGCTGCAAAAACCCTTGAAGATAAAATTATAAATAATGAAAAACTTCGAAAAGAATTAAATGCAGTAAAAAAAGAAGCAAAGGAAGCGGCAAAAAAAATTGCTCTAAAAATACCTAAACTAAAAGATTGTAAGCATCACCTATGGGATAAAGATGGAGAAGTAACAACTCTTTTTCTTACAGAGGGAGAGTCTGCTTCCGGATCAATGGTTTCATCCAGAGATGTGTATACTCAGGCCATTTTTTCTCTTAGAGGTAAACCGCAGAATGTATTTGGTAAAAAAAGAGCAGATATCTATCGGAATGAAGAACTTTACAATATGATGATGGCCCTGGGTATAGAGAATGATATCGAGAATCTTCGTTACGGTAGAATCGTAATTGCAACAGATGCTGACTTTGATGGTTTCCATATTCGTAATCTTCTTTTGACCTATTTTCTGAACTATTTTGAAGAACTTGTAGTTGCCGGGCGTATCTATATTCTGGAAACACCTCTTTTTAGAGTTCGAAACAAGAAAAAAACAAAATACTGTTACAATATAAAGGAACGTGATGAGGCCTTTAAAGAGATAAGTAGTGCAGAAGTAACACGGTTTAAGGGCCTTGGAGAGATATCTCCTAATGAGTTTGGACAGTTTATTGGTGAAGATATAAGACTTGTAAAAGTGAATGTTAAAACTCTTAAGAATATTCAGGATACTATGCAGTTTTATATGGGGAAAAATACTCCTGACAGGAGGGAGTATATTATGGAGAATCTAATATAATGAGTTATGTTGAAACACTGTACAAGCAAAATTTTCTGGAATATGCTTCCTATGTAATAAAGGACAGAGCCATCCCCGATATTAGAGATGGTTTTAAACCTGTACAACGAAGAATCCTGCACTCTCTTTTTGAGATGGATGATGGTAAGTTCCATAAAGTTGCAAATGTTGTAGGTAATTGTATGAAGTATCATCCCCATGGGGATGCCTCCATATATTCAGCCCTTGTTGTTCTGGCAAATAAAGAAGTCTTTATAGAAAAACAGGGGAATTTTGGAAATATATTTACAGGAGATTCTGCGTCTGCTGCAAGATATATTGAATGCCGTCTTCTTCCCTTTGCAAAGAAAATTTTATACAGTCCTGCAATTACTGAATATGAAGAATCTTACGATGGAAGAAATAAGGAACCAGTGGCTTTCCCTTCCAAAATACCGGTTCTGCTTATTCAGGGAGCAGAGGGTATTGCTGTAGGAATGGCTACAAAAATACTTCCACATAATTTTAATGAAGTTCTTGAGGCTGTAATATCTGCACTCCATGGAGAATCGTTGCAGTTATTTCCGGATTTTATTGGTGGAGGGTTTATTGATGTTTCAGACTATCAGGATGGCCTTGGTAAAGTTCTTGTAAGAGCAAAATTTGATACATCCGATTCTAAAAAAATTATTATAAAAGAGATACCATTTGGTACCACCACTGAGAGCATAATTACTTCCATCGAAAATGCTGCAAGGAAAGGTAAAATAAAAATTGGAAGTATTAATGACTTTACTACTGATAAAATTGAGATAGAGATAAAACTTCCCAGGAATGTTCATACCAGTGATATTGTTGATGCTCTTTATGCATTTACAGATTGTGAAAATTCAATATCGATAAATCTTCTTGTTATTAAAGATAATATGCCAACTATAATGACAGTAAGTGAAGTAATAAATTATCATGCAAAACATCTTTTAGCTGTTCTTAAAGCTGAGCTGAAGGTGACAGAAAATGAACTTAAAGATAAAATTCATGCAAGAACTCTCGAAAGGATATTTATTGAAGAGAGGATATACAAGGATATAGAAGATAAATCCACAGGAGAATCTGTTCGCAAGGCAGTTATTGACGGATTTATACCTTACAAAAAAGAGATTAAAAGGGAAGTAACCGAAGACGATGTAGAAAGACTTCTTAAAATTCCCATACGCCGTATATCTTTGTATGATATTAATAAAGCCAGAAAAGAGATTCAGGAACTTAATGCCAGATTAAAAGATGTTAGGTATAAGCTTAAGAATTTAACTGAATATGCAGTATCTTTTTTGGAAGATGTTCTCAGTGAAAATAGAAGCCGGTTTGAAAGAAAGACAAAAATTATATCCTTTAAAAAGATTGATGTCCGTGAAGCTGCAAAGAGAGATGCTGATATTTATTATGATAGTGATACAGGATACCTTGGTACTGATGTTAAAACAGGTAATTCTCAGTTTAAAGTATCCGCTTATGACAGAATTCTGATTATTAGAAAAAATGGTATCTATTCTATAACAGCTGTGCCTCATCGTTTATTTGTGGACAAGGGAATGCTTTATTGTGGTCTTGCAGATAAAGATACTCTTGATAAGGTTGTTTTTTCTGTTCTGTTTCAAAATAAAACAACAAAGTATGTTTTTGTTAAAAGGTTTAGAATAGAGAAATTTATTTTGGATAAATCTTATGATATTGTTCCCGAAGATGGGAAACTACTTAAGCTTAGTATAAAAGAAGATATTGATGTTGTAATTATTTATGTTCCAAAACCTCGAATTAAGAAGCTTGAAGAAAACCTGCCAATTGGTAATTTTCTTATTAAAAATGTTCGGGCTGGTGGAAACAGGCTTAGTACAAAAGAGATAAAAACAGTTAAATTTATGAAATCAAGGAGCTGATATCCTATGAGGAAAGATCCAAATAAAAACAGAGATACTGCAATAAAACCTCGAATATTATTTGAAGACAATCATATTATAGTTGTAAATAAACTTACATCAGAGATAGTTCAGGGAGATAAAACAGGAGATAAAACTCTTGGAGACAGTGTTAGTGCATATATCAAGACTGCCTACAATAAACCTGGAAATGTCTTTTTAGGTGTTGTTCATCGTCTTGACAGGCCTACCAGTGGAGCTGTTATTTTTGCTAAAACAGGTAAAGCATTAAGTCGTCTAAATACAATGTTCAGAGATAATGAGGTTAAAAAAATATACTGGGCTGTTACAGATGCTATGCCTCCGGATGAAAATGGTGTTTTAGAACATTATTTGCTGAAAAATCAAAAACAAAATAAATCTTATGCTCAGAAAACAGCTGTAGATGGAAGTAAACTGGCAAAATTGTCATATACTGTTATTAAAGCTACTGATAGATACTATTTGTTAAGTATTGAGCTTCATACCGGGCGACATCATCAGATACGTGCTCAACTTGCAGCAGTAGGATGCAGAATAAAAGGTGATCTAAAGTATGGTTCTCCACGATCGAATCCTGGTGGAGGTATTCATCTTCATGCAAGAAGCTTAAGTTTTATCCATCCTGTTAGTAAGGAGAAGATTGATATTATAGCACCTACACCTAAGGATCCTTTATGGGATATTTTTTCTTCTTCTGATGAAAGTTTTGAGTAGGAAAATAAATTAAGATTTTGAGACTTTTGTAATGTCTATTGCATAAGGGTGTTTCCTCTTTTATAATAATACTGTTTCTTAACAGAAGGGTTGGTAAATATGTCAGAACAGCAGGATCTGCTATATATTCTAAAAACTTATACAAAAAAACGAAAAGTACCTTCCATAAGTATATCTGATTTACAGGCTCTTTCTGAGAAATGGTCTGTTGAAATAAAGAAAAAACGATCAGGGTTTACAGATTTTACAGGTTATTCTATTGAAGCTTTGGGACGTGTTGTTAAGAAGCTGGTTGCCGATAGTGTTTGCTCTGTAAGTGAAAACTCCGGACATATTGAGAATATTACTCTACTTGACTTTTATCAGGACAGTATAAAAAAAGCTTTTGATGAAATCGAACTTCAGCCTGAAATTTCTTTTCCTGATGAAGCCTCTTTCGGCGGAACCTTTCCTAAAGAAATTATAACAGTTGTTGATGTAAAAGCGGGGTTTTTAGATCTTCTCAAGTCAGATAATAAAGAGAATGCTCACCTGTTGCGAATAAATTTTCCTGAAGGTATAAGAAGTCTGGTTGTTCTTTCTAATCTGCTGGATCCCGAATTACTTCAAATTTGTGTTTCAAAATTTCGTCTATATTTGAGTATAAAAAGAAATTATGACTATATATTTCATAGGATGCAGGGAATATTTCAGCATAAAGATCAAATAGTTAAAGAGATGTTTACCAAAATTATTGGGCAACGTAATCTTGCTATAGCTACTATTATGAATCCTGATGATTTTACTTTTCAATTCTGGTCTCATTTTTCTTCACTCATTATTAAAGAATTTAGAGAGAAAAAGGATAAACTTGAACGAGAGCATGGTTTTTCTCAGGCAGCATATCTTATTGGTTTTTACAATCTTTACTATAAGGGCACAAAGCAGGAAAAAAGAGATAAGGAATTATCATTCAAACAGGTTGAAATTGGGTTAAGAAAATCTCCATATATATTTTCATTTACAGATATAATGGGATTTAAGGATAAAAGTGGATTTCCATTATCAAGAAAAGTTAATCGAACTGAACTTTCTGAGTATCTTGAAAAACGTACCAATCCTGCCAGTGAACAGATTATTCCTGATATTCTAAAATTCAGCACCTCTTCTGACAAATATATGTTTATGAATAAGGAAAAATATCTTTCACTTACACTTCGCAAAATACAGGAAGATTCCCGTGAATTGCAAAGTCAGTATATTGATGAATGGAAGGATGTCCTGGGAGATTTTAAACGTCTTAAAATAATGAATGATCGAAATCTTTTTAATGAGGATATTGCTTCACGTATTAGGAATATGGATCCCATACTTATGATATTGATGAAATTTGATTATCTGCTTGTATGTTTAGAAGAGACAAAACCTCCCAGGGAGGTTTATATGGAAACAGAGCGTCTGTTTAACAGGAGTAGAGATAATTTTAAATCTTTAGATGAAATTTTTAGACTGGATAGAAAAAGTCTGTATAATGATGCTAAATCAAAATTGCCCTTTTGGAAAACATTACCAATTATTGGCCCCCTTGGCTATATGCTAAAAAGACTATTTTCAGGCGTTAAAAAAGGAGCTGCTGGAATTAAAGATCCTTCTGATATTGTAAGTAGTTTTCATAAAAATTCTCATTCAGCACCAGTAATTACAAAGAAACAAAGACGTAAGGAAGAGAGTAATGCTGTAGAATCATTTTCTGATACCCAGGATCAATCCAGTAGTTCTAAAGTATCAGACAGGGGGAAATCTTCCAAAGAGCAATTGGCAAAGTATCGTAAGGCAGTCGCAAAACTTAAAGAACATTATGTTGGTGAATCGGGTAATCTTAATGAGGCTCTCTCCACTTCTATAAATGTTTGGAATCCTTTAATGGATGGAAAAGCAAAACAGAATCTTATAGAAGATGTAAATTCTATGATCAGAGATTACATCCGTGGTATGAAAAAAGGATTTTCATTGAAACCACCTGATGTGAGCAGGATAAGGCACTTTGCTGAGCATCTTGGTGAGAATGATGCTTTTGAAACTATAAAGAAGAAAGAAGAATTTATTAGATATATGGAATTATATATTGTAAATATACTTTCAAAAAAATAAAATTAAAGGATATTAATGTGAATATATCATCAAGAGATCTTACAATGCAGGAAAGCCCAATTAGAAAACTTGTTCCTTATGCTGATAGGGCAAAAAAAGAGGGTACGAAAGTTTATCATCTAAATATCGGCCAACCAGATATTAAGACTCCTGACTCAATGTTAAAAGCATATTCAGAAGTACCTCAGGTAATTGCATATGGTCCAAGTAACGGTTTGGCAGAATATAGAGAAAAGCTTGCAGCCTATTATTCTGAAATTGGCAAGGGTATAGAATCTGATAATGTATTTGTTACAACAGGTGGTAGTGAAGCAATAATTTTTACATTAATGTCTGCCCTTTCTCCTGGGGATGAAGTTATGATTCCTGAACCTTTCTATACAAATTATAATGGATTTGCTGCGATGGCAGGTGTAAGCGTAGTTCCTGTAACAACATCAATTGATGATGGTTTTCATCTTCCTTCTATTAAAGTTTTTGAGGAAAAACTGACTGATAAGACTAAAGCTATTATGTTTTCAAATCCAGGTAACCCTACGGGTACTGTTTTTTCCAGAGAAGAGCTGGAAGGATTGATTTTATTTGCAAAGAAACATGATCTATATCTTATATCCGATGAAGCATATCGAGAATTTACATATGGCGAAAGAACTGCTGTCTCCATAATGGAATTTGAGGGCATTGATGATAACGCCATTCTTATTGATTCTGTTTCAAAAAGATACTCTGCATGTGGTGCCAGAATTGGTTGGATTGTGACACGAAATACAAAATTACTAAATCTTATATTGAAATTTGGACAAGCTCGGCTTTGTCCTCCTACTGTTGATCAGCTAGCATCTTTGGCGGCTATGGATACTCCACGTTCATATTTTAAAGAAGTAGTTCGGGAATATAAGGGGCGTCGTGATTTTGCTTATGATGAATTAATAAGTATTCCAGGTGTAATTGCGAAAAAACCTGAAGGCGCATTTTATATGGTATTAGCTCTTCCTGTTAAAGATGCAGATGATTTTGCAAAATGGCTTCTTTCTGATTTTAGGATAGACGGGGAAACTACTATGGTTGCACCTGCTGAGGGGTTTTATTCAACTAATGGCCTTGGAAAGAATCAAATTCGATTGGCTTATGTTTTGAATAAAGATGATCTAAAGAAAGCCATTAATATTATACGAGAGGGATTAAAAGTTTACCCGGGTAGGGTTTAACCTACCCCTTCTCTCTAATAATTGCTCTTCCTGATCTTCCGTCTACTCTGGCATCCAGCGGTTCTTTAAACTGGATGTGTCTTATAAATTCATTTTCAAATACAGCATTCATTTGTGAAAGCACTTTTGTATTAAATATACCATCATCTACAAATGGATTTATTGTAAGATAGGCGCATCCCAAAGATGTTATATTTTGAAAAAAATGAGTGCCCTGGCTGGGTTCAACTCGAAAACTGCTGGTTCCTGTTTCTGTGATAATTCTGGCATTGGATATATCTGTCCATGCAATAGGAATTCCCAACCATGGGTCTGTGGATCCAAGGCGTCCTGGCACCACAAGTATATAGCTGTTTCCTGAATTCTTAAAATTTGCATTTAAATCACTTATCATTTTTCCCATAATTTTTGTTTTTCCAGGATCAAATGAATCCGGTTTAATATAAATAAGATCTTTTATATTTTCATAAACTCCATTTCCCATAGCTTTTTCTGAATAAATAAGTGTCGTCTCTGAATCTATAGTCTTTATATCGGTTTCAGTGCCTTCGGATCCTTTTACTATGGGTCTTATTTGCAGAAAACTAAAAATTTCCGGTTCATTATCTTCGGTATTTAAATTAACAGCAAACTCAATTTCAATGGGAACATTCATAATATCCTGACCCATCTTAAGAATTGTTTTACAAATATCTGCCAGTGGAAACATTGAATATTTAAGAATACTGGAAAATGTAATAATTTTTTTACCCTTTCTATCTGTACCTTCTCTAAGTCTGTTATTCTCAAAGTCATAACTTGATGCAACTAAGCGCAAAGAATTATCATTTTCTGCCTTATCAATGTCTAGATGAAGTAAGTTTCCTCCATCATCCTCTCTGGGTCGTAGATCTTTTGATTTCATATCAAGAGCATAAAACTTTTTTTGACTGGTTTTCATTGCAAGGCCGGGGTTGGAAACTTGAATAACTTTTTTGGGGTGGGAAGGAGAGAATCTGAGTGATATCCCACCATCTACTACAGTTTTTCCCAGGCCAAAAGCAATATTTACAATACCCTCATCTGCTTTTTCAGAACCAATCGGATAAAAATTAAGAGATCTGGCCACTCCCGATATATTTGGATAGTATTTATCCTGAAAATTATTCCCTGTAATTTCCTGAATAATAACAGCCATTTTTTCATCTTCAACAATATTATTTGTTGCTTTCATATAATCTTTACTCTGCTTAAGATAGGTTGATGCATAAACGCTTTTAATGGCTTTGACCAATTCTTTTCGTCTGGAAGAGAGCTTTTCCCTATTATTAGGAAGCATGTACGTGCTATAGATTCCTGCAAAAGGTTGATAGTGAGAATCTTCTAAAAGACTTGAAGAACGTATTGCAATTGGCTGGGTAATATTTTCCAGGATTGTATCCAGGTTGGAAAGGATGGTTTTTGGAAATTTTGCCTTTAAGAAAGTATTTAAAATTAATTTATCATCATCCTCTGAAAGTGCTGTATCGTAAAGATCATTTGTCAGCATGAATTCATCAAAAACTTCTGTTGTTAATACAATTGTTCTTGGAATTGAGATAATAACATTATTAAATTTATACGTAATTTCATTTTTTTTAAGCTGTTGATCTACAAAGGCCAGTCCTCTACCTTTTCCCCCTAAAGAACCTGAGCCAATTCTGGAAAAAAATGTTAATTCATCAAATCTATTATTACTGAACTCTGCAATAATTCCCCTTCCATGCTGGGTACGGAAGTCTTTTATTGATTTGTATATAAACTGTTTCATTTCAGTGATATTTGAAAAATCACTAATAGTTTTTGGCCTTAAATAATTAGCCAGGTTAAACAGTGCTCTGGCTTTTAACCATTTTGATATTTCATTATTTTGAACATGGTAGGTAAAAGCTTTATCATCAATTTTCAAAATTAAATTTTGCAGTTCTTTTAAATCTGTTGCAGTCCCAAGGGGTTCCTGAGTGTCGGGATTTCTAAAAATAAAATCTCCAAATCCATAGTTAATTCGGATGTAGTGTTCAAGCTCTTTAAGAAGAGTTTTTGTATGTTTGTGTATAAATGATGCTCCCTGTTTTAATGCAGCTTCTTTATGTTCCAGTTGAGAAGACTGCAGAAGTATTGGAAGATCCTGATCCTCTTTTCTAATATGTTCACAAAGAGTTAATCCTGCTTCGTTATTAATTTCACCATTTTTCAAATAGGCAATATCTGAAATTATACCTAGTATATGTTTTTTGTATTTTTCATATAGAGATAGAGCTTCTTCATAGGATCTTGCTAGAAGAATTTTTGGTCTTCCTCTCATTCGAATAGTTTGTTCCCATTCATTTAAACCCTCTTTCATAAGACTTCTAGCCTGTTTGAACAACGTTTCATATATAACTGGAAGATAACTTGAATAGTAGCGAACCGAATCTTCTACAAGAATAATAGATTGAACTCCTACATTATTTACATCCGGATCGACATTCATTCTGTCTTCCAGCACTTTAACCATAGCAAGCATAATATTTGTATTACCCTGCCATGAAAATATGTAGTCAATTGAACTGGAATTCTCCATTTTAATTCTTTTCATAGTTTCTTTTGTTGAAAGAGGAGTAAGAAGGATTATTGGTTTTAAAGGATACTTACTTTTTATTCCTTCAGCTAATTCCACAAGATTATCTTCTCCAACACTGAGCATTAATATAACCAGATCAAAATATTTATTTTCCAGAATTTTATTTGCTTCTTCTGCAGTTCCTGCCTGGGTCATTCGTGGAGGATAATGGAGGCTTAGCGCCATATATTCCTGAAAAAGTTGTTCATCAATTCTACCATCTTCATCCAGCATGAATTTATCATAGTGACTGCAAACCAGAAGAATCTCTCTAATCCTTCTGGACATAAGTTCATGAAAAGCTGTTTCTTTTAGTATAAAAGCTGATTGTTCCATCTGTTATTCCCCTAATTGCCCTAGTATAAATCAATATTAAAATAAATAAACTATTATTATTAAAATTATTATCTTGACTGTCACAGTAAGTAGCGTTACTGTACGATTATAGCTAATTAATAGTGTTGTTTGGAGGATTGAAAGATGTATAACCAGAAAGAATTTATGTCAGATTTGGAAATGAGAAATAATGGAGAACCTGAGTTTATTCAGGCTGTAAGTGAAGTATTGGAATCTGTAATTGATATTGTAAATAACGATCCTGAATATCTGGATGCAAAAATTCTCGAACGAATAACTGAACCGGACAGGACTATTATGTTTAAGGTTGAGTGGGAAGATGATGAAGGGGAAATACAGGTAAATAAAGGATATAGAGTCCAGTTTAATAATAGTATTGGCCCTTACAAGGGAGGTCTCCGATTTCACCCAAGTGTTACTCTTGGTACGTTGAAATTCCTTGGATTTGAACAAATTTTTAAGAATAGCCTTACTACTCTTCCAATGGGAGGGGGCAAAGGTGGTTCTGATTTTAATCCAAAGGGTAAGTCTGATAATGAAATAATGAGGTTCTGCAGATCTTTTATGACTGAACTTCAAAAATATATAGGACCGGAAACAGATGTTCCTGCTGGTGATATTGGTGTTGGAGGCAGAGAGATCGGATATATGTATGGCCAGTATAAGCGCCTTAGAGGTGAAAATACCGGAGTTTTGACTGGAAAAGGTAGAAACTGGGGTGGATCCTTAATAAGACCTGAAGCTACAGGGTTTGGTGCTATATACTTTGCAGATGAGGTTGTAAAAGCTCATAATGATACTCTGAAAGATAAATTGATATCTGTATCGGGTTTTGGAAATGTTGCCTGGGGTGCTTGTATGAAGGCAACTGAGCTTGGGGCAAAAGTCATTGCAATTTCAGGTCCTGATGGTTATATCCATGATAAAAATGGTGTTTCAACTAAGGAAAAATGGGACTATATGCTGGAATTACGGGCATCAAACAATGATGTTGTAAAACCTTATGCAGAGAAATTTGGTGTACCATTTTTTGAAGGTAAAAAACCCTGGGAATTAAAAGTTGATATAGCTGTTCCCTGTGCTTTTCAGAATGAATTAAATGAAGATGATGCAGATACTCTCATAAAATCCGGTGTTAAATATGTTATTGAAACTTCTAATATGGGCTGTACAACTGATGCTGTTAATAAGTTTATTAAAGGTAAAATTCCTTTTGGACCTGGGAAGGCGGCAAATGCCGGTGGAGTTGCAGTTTCCGGTTTGGAAATGTCTCAGAATTCAATGAAATATTCCTGGGCTTCTGAGGATGTAGATGATAAACTTGGTCGGATTATGAAGGATATTCATGCTGCCTGTGTCAGTGAGGGAACTGAAGCGGATGGTTATATAAATTATGTTAAGGGAGCCAATATTGCCGGTTTCCGTAAGGTTGCTGATGCAATGCTGGACTTAGGATATTAATTTTTAAGATTGACGTTATATATGGGTTTTATTATATTCACGTAGAGGCGCCCTATAGGGCGCCTTTACGTGATTTTTTTAGGAGAAAAACATGAAAGATATAATTATAGTGGGTTCCGGCCCGGCAGGACATACTGCTGCAATCTATTCAGCAAGAGCAGGGCTTAGCACAACATTATTTGAGGGTTGGATGGCTGGTGGTATAGCACCGGGTGGACAGCTTACAACAACTAATGAAATTGAAAATTTCCCGGGGTTTCCTGAAGGAATGACCGGGCCTGAATTAATGGCAACTATTAGAAAACAGTCTGTAGGACAGGGTGTAGAAATATTTACTGAAACTGTAGAATCAGTTGATCTGTCTATAAGACCTTTTAAGGTAAAAACTCCATCAAGAGAGATGGAAGCTTCTGCAGTCATTATTGCTACTGGTGCAATTGCAAGAAGAATGGGTGTTCCAAATGAAGATAAGTTTTGGCAGAAAGGTATTTCAGCCTGTGCAGTTTGTGATGGTGCGCTTCCTCTTTTTAGGAATCAGCCCCTTGTTGTAATTGGTGGTGGTGATACAGCTATGGAAGAAGCCATGCACCTGTCTAAGTTTGGATCTATGGTTTATGTAGTACACCGAAGGGATGAACTTAGAGCTTCAAAAGCAATGCAGGAAAGGGTTCTTGCAAATGAAAAAATTACAATTCTTTGGAATAGTGTCCTTCTTGATGTTGAAGGTTCGAACGTTCTGGAAAATGTCGTTTTAAAAAATGTTAAAACAGGAGAAGAATTCAAGCAGGAGGCCAAGGGTCTTTTTTATGCCATTGGACACACTCCTAATACAGAATTTCTTGATGGACAACTTAATCTTGGCGATGATGGTTATATTATAACAGAACCTGGAACGACAAATACCAGTGTTCCTGGTGTTTTTGCCGCAGGAGATGTTCAGGATAAGGTTTATCGTCAGGCTGTTACCTCTGCAGGAACCGGTTGTATGGCTGCTCTTGATGCTGGAAAATTTCTTGTAGAAAATCCTCTTTCATAAATAAACTCTTTGTGATTATATGGTAGAGACGCTCTGCCTGGTCGTGCGCTTCGCTTACTGCTCGGCTATGCAACCATAATAGGGCGTCTCTACCACATATGTAAAACGTCTTAATAACATGAGAGGGATTTTATTTTTGGATCAGGGTGAAAGTAAACTAAATTTATTAATTATTTCCACACTTCTTTTGAGTATTGGTTCTCTTTTTATTTCTCAAATGGAGTTTTCCAGGAATATCTTTCTTGTTCTTAGCAATATTCTCGATTTTCTAATTCTGGGTTTTCTTATTACAGAAGTTGTTCTTGAATTCAGGCTTTCTGTATATAAAACAATATATATCCGGAAGAACATTTTTTCCCTCTTGTTTGTAGCTGTTTTTGTATCCTTGTTTTTTTATAATAAAGCACTTTTATTTACATCCCTTAATTTTGAAGATTCCGGGACTGCACTTCTTATTTTAATAATACGTAATATTTTTTTACTTTTAAAGGTTTTGAGCAGGTTTAAAAGGCTTAGGACTATTCTTGAAAGTATACATGTTCATCCTGCTCAAACAATTTTTATGAGTTTTTTGTTGGTAATTTTAGGTGGAGCATTGCTTCTTATGATGCCTTTTACTGCTGCTGAAGGGAATGGGTTACCCTTTCTAAATGCATTGTTTACTTCAACTTCTGCTGTTTGTGTTACCGGGCTTATAGTTGTAGATACAGCTACCTATTTTAGTATATGGGGCCAGGCAATAATATTAATTCTTATACAAATTGGTGGTCTTGGAATAATGATTCTAAGTTATTTTACAGTTTTTGTATTGCGGAGGGCTATGTCTGTAGAAGATAAAGTTCTTATTTCCTACATGCTGAGTGATGATGATATGAGCAGTATTTCCAAAACTATGAAATCTATTGTAGGAATCACTTTTCTAATTGAAGGTGTAGGAGCTTTGATTTTATTTGCAGGATTTGTAAAAAATACCACTTTGAGTACAGGTTCTTTATTTTTTTATTCAATATTTCATTCTATTTCTGCTTTTTGTAATGCCGGGTTTGCTCTCTTTTCTGATAGTCTGGAAGGATTTAGCAGTAGTCTTCTTATTTCAGGTGGAATAGCTTTACTAATAATTACAGGTGGAATAAGTTTTTCTGTTATTACCAATTTACACTCTGTAATAAGTGTTAAATTAAGGAAAAGGGATCGTGAAACTTTAGGTAGACAATCCAGGATAACTCTAAATACAAAGATTGTACTTTCTTTTAGTGCTA
The DNA here is from genome assembly GCA_029932585.1 of Spirochaetia bacterium. Classification (GTDB taxonomy): domain Bacteria; phylum Spirochaetota; class Spirochaetia; order B11-G9; family B11-G9; genus JAJRQE01. Next base: position 14,960 of record JAOZPU010000056.1, read on the forward strand.
TTCTTTTGATATCCGGAACATTACTTTTTTATGCTTTGGAGCATGGTGGTACATTAAAAAATATGAATATGGGTAACCAGTATCTTACTGCTTTTTTTCAGTCTGTTACTCTTAGAACAGCCGGGTTTAATACAGTAAGTTTTGGATCTCTTGCACCTTCAATGTTGGTAGTAATGATGATATATATGTTTATAGGAGCAGCTTCGGGAAGTACCGCGGGAGGAATAAAAGTCAATACAGTCGCAGTTCTTGGTTCTGCAGTTAGGTCTGCCTGGAAGAATGAAAAAGATGTTGTGCTTTTAAAACAGGCAATACCTTCAGAATTGGTTCTGAAATCGTTTATGATTCTTCTTTTTGGTGTTGTTGCTATTTCTGTTGGCACTTTTTTACTGGCAATATCCGAAAATGCACCCTTAGAGAATATTATGTTTGAGGTTGTATCTGCGTTTGGAACTGTTGGATTATCTACAGGGGTAACTTCAGGGTTAAGCAGTTTTGGAAGATTTATAATAATTATTTTAATGTTTATAGGACGCCTTGGACCCCTAACAGTCCTTGCAGCTGCGTCCACGGTCAGTAAAAGATTGAATGTAACATATCCCCGGGCGGATATATCTATAGGCTAAGTCGAGGTAGATAATGGCAAAAGAGAAAGAAAAAATATTTGCAGTATTAGGACTGGGAACTTTTGGTGGCAATGTCTGTGAAGTCCTGGCTCAAAAAGGCGGCAAGGTTATTGCCATTGATAGAGAACCGGATCTTATTGAAAAAGTGAAAGATACTGTCTTTCAGTCAATACTTTTGGATTCTACAGATGAAACTGCCATGAATCAGATTCCCTATGGAGATATAAGTGTTGCTGTAGTTGCCATTGGTGAAAATATAGAGGCAAGTATACTTACTACGGCTATCTTAAAACGACTTGGTATTCCCTATATTCTTGCCAGAGCGGTATCGGAAATACACCATCAGGTTTTAAGACAGGTTGGTGCTGATGAGGTTGTGAATATAGAAATTGATCAGGGTCAGCGTATTGCTCAAAGATTGATATCTCCGGAGATTCTGGATAGAATTTCTATAACAGAGAATATAAGTGTTGCTGAGGTCTATGTGCCTAAGGATTTTATTGGTAATTCTCTTTCAAAGCTTAATATACGTTCTAAAATGCATATAAATATAGTAGCTATAATTAGGACTGTATTAAGTGTGGACGAGGAGGGTAATCCTGTAAAAACTGATAATGCAGTTTTTCCTGATGCAAACGAAGTTCTCCAGGAATCTGATATCCTCCTGATAGTAGGGAAAAATGAAGATCTTGATGGGTTTCGTAGATTATAAAAAGGATAATTAAATGATACTTATAAATAAAAAGCTTTTAATGATCCTTGCTATTGTTGTTATAACAGCTTCTTTGGGAGCAGGTATATTTGGTTACTATAAAATAATTGGTTCTGAAGGGCTTTCCGGGGAAGAGTTGCGATATCAGGCAGAAATATTTTTATTTTACTTTTTTGTTACAGCAATTGTTTTAATAATAGGTTTTGCCTCTCTTTTAATAAGAGTTCGTAATGTTGATAATAAATTGGACAGGCTTATAGAGATGAGTAGGTATAGCGATATCTATCCCGCAAAGCATTTTGTTGGTTTGGGTCCTTTGGGAGACCGACTTAGGCTTCTTTATCGAAATATTAATAATCTTAATATACGAAAAACTATGAAAATTAGTGCTCTTGCAAATTTAAATGAGTTTATGATGAATAATATTAAACTACCTATGCTGGTAACAGATGTTACAGGTAGTATTTTATATTCAAGTTCTTCATTTTCTGAAAAAATTAATTCTACAAAGGGTGATTTGAAATTTACTAAAATTGATTCTATTTTTCCGGAGTTAAATATTCCTGTGTTGATGCTGGAACTTTCCCGGCAGCATGTTCCTGTAGAAAAAGAAAGCAATAGGACAAAAATAACATGTTATCCTGTTCATAATGTTTCTGCAGAGATGAA
>JAOZPU010000057.1:0-7771 GCA_029932585.1 Spirochaetia bacterium
ATCTAAAGTACGTTTTGTATATTTGGGAAGTGGTTCTAACTGAAAATTACGGATTATTTCCTTAAATAATTCTGAATTCATGTATAAAGTATACTTTGTTCTCTTCTGAAAAGCAAGGTTTTATGTTATAGTTATCTTTTTAAAAGAAAAGATATGCTCCCTTTAGAATTAATTTTAAGTTAGTCCTAATAAATCAGCTTCTTCAAGACCTGATCATTCCTTCGCCATTTTGTACTTGCTTTTACCCTTAGATCCAGCATGACCCTGTATGGGAAAATAGTGTTTAATTCTTTTTGAGCAGCTACGCGAATGGCTTTTATTCCAACACCGCCTTTACCTACAACAATTCCCTTTTGGCTTTCTCTTTCAACTATAATAAAAGCCCTTACCCATAAAACCTTGCCATCTTCGGCTTCTTCCATATCTGAAATTTCTACATAAATAGCATGAGGAAGTTCCTCTTTTACTCTGTTTATTGCTTTTTCACGTATAATTTCAGCTGCTCTAAATTCAGGTTCCTGATCTGTAAAAAACTCATCCGGGTACATTTTTTCACCTACCGGGGAGTTTTCAAACAGAGATGTTTTGAGATCTTCTATACCCTTAGATTTAAGGGCGGAAACAGGAATTATTACTGCTTCAGGAAAACGTTCTTCAAGATTCTGATACAATTTATCATTATCCTCTTCAGTTAGATCTATTTTATTAACTGCAATAATTAATTTTTTATTATATTTAACTAATAATTTAGAAAGAGTCTCTTCCTCTTCTCCTGATCTTCTGGAAGAATCAATTACATAAAGAATAAGATCCGCGTCATCCAGAGAGGAAATAGATACCGTTTTCAGCTGCAGATTGAGCTTTTTATCTGATAAATGATATCCAGGGGTGTCTATAAATACTAATTGACCTCTTTCTTCGGTAAGAATTCCCCTAACTCTGTTTCTTGTTGTTTGAGGTGAAGGAGCTACAATTGATATTTTGTGACCACACAGTTCGTTCATAAGAGTGCTTTTTCCAACGGAAGGTCGGCCTATAAGTGTTATAAATGATGATTTCATAGGGCTTATTCTAATCTTTAAGGTAGATAATTCAAGTAGTTTACTAGCTCTTCTTTCCTTTCTTTTAATTAATTTGTATACTTCTGTTTGTGTATTTGAAATTTTAAGAAAATAAACGGGCTTTAGTTTGTATCTGGGACCTGTTCTTAATTGTAAAGGAGTATTTAAATATGATTGATGAAGAAGAGGATGATAAAAAAGAGAAGAAAGAGGAAGGGGGACATGATCTTTCAGAAAAAATGATGGATACCCGGACTATTATTCTTTCTGGTGAAGTGGATAAGGATCTTGCAGAGAAAGTTGTTACTCAATTGCTTCTTCTTGAGGCTGCAGGAGATGAACCTATAAAGATATTTATAGATTCTCCTGGTGGTGATGTTGATGCAGGTTATGCTATTTTTGACATGATCCGGTTTGTAAAACCTGATGTATATACCATTGGTATGGGGTTAGTTGCCAGTGCAGGAGCACTTATATTGCTTGCAGCACCAAAAGAACACAGACTTGGTTTTCCCAATTCCCACTATTTAATACATCAGCCTTTAAGTGGTATCCGGGGAGTGGCAACTGAGATAGAGATCCATGCTAAAGAGTTGGAAAAGCTTAGAATCAAACTAAATCATCTAATAAGTGAAGAAACTGGCCAGGATATTACACAGGTAGGAAAAGATACAGATAGAGATTTCTGGATGAATGCTGAGGAATCCATGGAATATGGACTAATATCAAAAATAATCAGTAAAAGAGAAGAACTAGAAGTTTAATTTAAAAAAATCCTAATATTTGATAGGTTTTTTGAAGCAGAATTGCTGTTTGCCCCATATTGTATAGTATGAGAAAAAAACAATTTTCAGGGCAGATAGCAATTCTTTTCACTTTAGCTACATTCTTTCTAATTTTTATTTCCTGCACCCGATGTGTTCTTCCAGGTTCTGATATATTTTCAAAAAAATTGGTTTTTATGTCATATAATACTCAAAATATTTTTGATGATATTGATAATGGTACAGAATATCCTGAGTTTGATCCTGGGGGTGGTGAATGGGGAACCAGTCAGTACAATACCAGACTGTTTAATCTTTCTGAAGTTATTCGGCGTTCAGTTTCAGGAGGTCCTGATCTTATAGCTCTTCAGGAAATTGAGAATAAAAGGGTTGCAGAGGACCTTGTGGATGGTTATTTAAAGGGTCTGGGCTACAACTATATAATTGTTACGGATATAGATGATTCAGCTATTCAGCTGGGTTTTATCAGCCGCCTTGAACTAGGTAATATAAGAATCCATCAAATTATACAGGATGGTAAAACCATAGGCAGACCCATTCTTGAGGTTTCCATTACAACAGATTCAAATTTAATACATGTATTTAATAATCATTGGAAATCAAAGTTGGGTGGGCCAGAAGAAACAGAGCCTGCTCGGATGGCAGCAGCTGCATTACTTAATCGAAGGATTTTGGAATTATATTTAGATGATCCTATGGTTGATATAATAGTCCTGGGTGACTTGAATGAAAACATAGATGAATATAATCGAAACAATGGGGAATATATTACTGCTTTACTTCCCATTGAAAATAAACCATCCAGCAGTATAACAGGATCAATTCTGGTAACCGATAGTAGAGAAGTAGTATCCGACGTCTCGACTGCAGAACCACAACCCATAATACTCCTCTTCAGCCCCTGGGGTAATTATTCTGAAGGTTCCGGATCTTATGTTTATAATAATTCATGGGAAACTATTGATCATGTACTAATTAATTCGGCACTGTTTAATGGCAAAGGCTATAATTTCAAAAGTTTTTCTGTGGTAAAAGATGACTTCCTTTTAAATATTCAGGGCGCTCCATTATCGTGGAGAACAGAAACAGGTTCAGGCTATTCAGATCATCTCCCTATTCTTCTGACTATAGGAAAATAGGGATTTAGAAAAATTGCTGCAAGAGTAATAAATCTTGCTATTTTTTTGTGGGTTCTCTTTCTTCTGAAAAATCTGTATCTTTAGTCGCTACCTGATAAAAAAGATGTTCAAGTTCCAGGCCAATATTCACATTCTGAATTACACATGGACAATCACAGTCATATTTTTGGCATTTTAACTCAACAGGTGCAAAATTCAGTACACCTCTAATACCTGCAGAAACCATTTTATCAAGAACGCTTGAAGCTTCATCTCCTGGTACTGCTATAATTCCAACTTTAATATCATTTTCTTTTACATAGTTCTCAAGTTTATCCATTTCAAAAACAGGAATGGTGGTTGTATCTTTTAAGTTTGCAGGATTTATATCAAAACCAGCTATCAGATGGATATCATCAGAAACGAATCCAGGGTAATTCATTAAAGATTGTCCAATTCTTCCACAACCTACTAAAATTACATTTTGAGGAGTGTCTCTACCAAGAATTATATCAAATTCTTCTACAAGCATATCAATATTGTAGCCACCGCGTTTATTTCCCGATAGATGGAGAGTAGAAAAATCCTTTCTAACCAATGCAGGAGTAACACCAATGGCATCTCCAAGGTTATTGGAAAAAACTCTTTCAAATCCGAGGGATTTTAATTTATGAATTAATCTTTTATACTTTGTCAGTCTGAGAATGAATTCTTTATTCATTTTATTACACTCGCTAAATTTAAATTTTAATATTATGTCTCTAAAAGGTTATTATATGGTATAAGTACATATATGTAAATACATTATTTTTTTATTTAATTATGAATAGGTGATTATATCATGTTTATTTGTAAATATAATTTTTATTTGGTCATTATATATATATTATTTACAATAATCGCTAAAAAACAATAATAATAAAGAATATTTCTGTAAAAATATATTGTTTTACTTATTTGCCTTTAGATTGTTTTTAAGTTAAAATTGCAAAGATCTAACGTACTGTTACTGGAGGTTTCATGTCTGTTACAAGCGTAGAAGAGATAAAATTCTCTGATGAGCTAATTTCTTTTATTGGCAATTGGAAGAATCAACCCGGAAATTTAATAATGATTTTACATAAAGTTCAGGAGGAATTTTCGTATATACCCAGAGCTGCGGCAAAAAAAGTATCAGAGATGCTGAATGTTCCTATGTCAAAAATTTATGGAGTTTTGACATTTTATCACTATTTTAAGCTTGAAAAACCTGGAAAGCACAATATTCAGGTTTGCATGGGAACTGCCTGTTATCTTAAGGGTGGTGAAGATCTTATAGATGAACTGGAAAATATATTAGGTATTGGTGTTAATCAGGTAACTGATGATGGAAAATTTTCTATTGAAGCTGTTCGCTGTGTTGGTTGCTGCGGACTTGCACCAGTTGTGGTTATTGGTGGAAAAGTATTTGGTAAACTTACAAAAAAGAAACTTCCTGAAGTTCTTGAAAATTATAAGGACAAGTAATGGAGATCCTGAAAATGTCAAAATTAAATCGAAAAGAATTGATATCATTAAGAGAAAAAATAAAGAAAGAGTTTTCTTCCAAAGCTGAAAATGGTGATACAAAGATAATTATTGGTGTAGGTACCTGTGGTGTAGCTGCAGGTGCAAGAGAGACTGAAAGTGCTTTTATAGATGAGCTTAAATTACAAAATATATCAAATACAACCGTTATTTCAGAAACAGGTTGTATGGGTCTTTGTCATGTTGAACCTACTATTGAAGTTATGGTTCCGGGTATGCCTCCTGTTATTTATGGCAATGTAGATGAGAAGACCGCCAGAGAGATTGTTAAATCACATATTTTGGAAAAAACAGTTGTTGATAAAAATGTTTTTGATAAACCTGCAGCTGATATTGTTTATGAAGATGGAAGTGTTTCCGATTACAAACAATACAGGATTGTTTTAAGAAACTGTGGAATAATTGATCCTGAAAAAATAGATGAATATATTGCCCGGGATGGATATATGGCCCTTGAAAAAGCTGTATTTGAAATGACTGGTGATGAGATAATAAATGAAATGAAAATTTCGGAACTTCGTGGTCGTGGGGGAGCTGGTTTTCCTACATGGATGAAGTGGAATTTTACAAAACAGGTTAAAGAAGAATCCAAATATATTGTTTGTAATGCAGATGAAGGAGACCCCGGGGCCTATATGGATCGAAGTACTCTTGAAGGCGACCCTCACTCAATTTTGGAAGCAATGACTATTGCCGGTTACAGCATAAACTCAAAAAAAGGGTATATCTATATTCGTGCAGAGTATCCTCTGGCAATAGAAAGGCTTAAAATTGCTATGAAACAATCCCGGGAGCTGGGTCTTCTTGGAGATAATATTCTTGGAAGTAATTTTAGTTTTGATATTGAAATTAGATTGGGTGCCGGTGCATTTGTATGTGGAGAGGAAACAGCACTTCTTGAATCAATTGAAGGTGAAAGGGGTATGCCGAATCCCCGACCTCCATTTCCTGCAGTAAAGGGAGTTTGGGGAGAACCAACAATTATAAATAATGTTGAAACCTGGGCAAGCATACCTGTTATAATTAATAAAGGTGGAGAATGGTTTTCTAATATTGGTACAGAAGATACCAAAGGTACTAAGGTATTTGCTCTAACTGGTAAAGTGAAAAATTCAGGTCTGGTAGAAGTTCCTATGGGAACTACCTTAAGAGAGATTATCTATGATATTGGTGGAGGTATTCCCAATGGCAAGGAATTTAAAGCTGTTCAGACTGGCGGTCCTTCAGGCGGTGTAATTACAAAGGAATATCTTGATACTCCAATCGATTATAAAAGTCTACAGGAACTTGGATCTATTATGGGTTCCGGTGGAATGATTGTACTGGATGAAGATGATTGTATGGTAGATGTCTCCAAATTCTATCTAGGATTTACTATTGATGAGTCCTGTGGAAAGTGTTCTCCCTGTAGAGTTGGGGGAAGAGCGCTTTTTAATATTCTTGAAAAAATTACAAGTGGAAATGGTGTTATAGAGGATCTTGATAAACTTCGGAATATAGGTGCAACTATGCAGAAGGCATCTTTATGTGGTTTAGGTCAAACCTCTCCAAATCCAATTTTATCTACCCTTAAATATTTTGAAGAAGAATATGTTGCGCATATACTTGATAAAAAATGTGTTGCAAAAAAATGTAAGGCATTAATTACATTTGAAGTAATACCTGAAGCCTGTACCGGTTGTACTTTATGTGCCCTAAAATGTCCGGTTAAAACTATTTCCGGTGCACGTAAAGAAGTTCATTTTATTAATCAGGATGCCTGTATAAAATGTGGTGAATGTTTTGATGTATGTAATTTCGATGCAATCCTGATTAAATAACACTGTAGGATGCCCCTTGTGGGCATCCTTACTAATTAAAAAGGGGATCAGTATGGATAATAATGGATCAATTAAAACGTTTGTTATAGACACCAATATTTTTATTCACAAAGCAGATGCAATTCTTTCCTTTAGAGATAATGAAGTAGTTATTCCTCTGGGGGTTCTTGAAGAACTGGATACTTTAAAAACATATAGTGATGAGCGAGGTAGGAATGCCAGGCATGCTGTAAGGTTTATTGATTCTATTGCAAAACATGGAGATCTGCAAAAAGGAATTAAGATGGAAAATGGATCCATCCTCCGGGTTGCAGTCTCATTTAATAAAAAAGATATTTCCAGTGATCTAAATAGAAGCAAGATTGATAATCATATTATACAAACTGCAGTAGATCTTCAAAAAGATGGCAAAAAGGTTTTTTTTGTCTCAAAAGATATTAATGCCAGAGTTAAAGCCCAATCTCTTGGATTAAAGGCTGTAGATTACGAGAAGCAAAAAGTAAATATAAATGATCTCTACACTGGATTTAGAGAAATTGATGTAACTTCGGATACTATTGAGTCTCTTACTACTGTAGGTACTATCCCCTGGAATGAGAAGCTGGCAGCAAATGAATTCCTTATTCTTCATGAAAAAGACGGAGAAGAGCCTGTTCTTGCAAGGTATGATGCGGAAACAGAACAGCTTAATTTTGTAGACAAACTTCATGAGTCTATAAGTGGAATTAAACCTCTTAATATTGAGCAGAGAATGGCTCTTAATCTTCTTCTTGACGATTCTATTCATATAGTTACCCTTGTAGGGAAAGCAGGAACAGGTAAAACTCTTCTTGCTATTGCTTCGGGATTGCATCGTATATTTAAAGATAATCACTTTAACAAAGTGTTAATATCAAGACCGGTTATCCCTTTTGGTAAGGATATAGGTTATCTTCCAGGTTCTAAAGAGGAAAAATTAAGCCACTGGATGCAGCCTTTACACGATAATATGGAATTTATAATGCGTTCTCATAAATTTACTAATTTCAAAACTACTGAATCACTACTACAAAGTTCTAAAATTGAAGTTGAAGCTCTTACCTATATAAGGGGAAGATCTCTTCCTAATCAGTATATAATAATTGATGAGGCACAAAATCTGTCTCCCCATGAGATTAAAACTGTGGTAAGCCGAGCCGGTGAAGGAACAAAAGTTATATTAACTGGTGACCCTTACCAGATTGATAGCCCGTATCTCGATTCCAACTCAAATGGACTTACATATCTTGTCGAAGCCTTTAAGGGGCAGGCAATCTATGGCCATGTTCTTCTGGAAAAGTCGGAACGAAGTCTACTTGCAGAGCTGGCGGCGGAATTGCTGTAGTTGGGGCGATTCATGAATCGCCCTTACTCTCAGATAGTCGATCGCCCTTACTCTCAGA
>JAOZPU010000057.1:7871-16901 GCA_029932585.1 Spirochaetia bacterium
TCGATCGCCCTTACTCTCAGACAACCAATCGTTTTTACTCTAGTTTCCTTTGTTTTGATCAGATGACCATTTCCTGGGATTATTTCTGATATATTCTCTTATATTAATTAATTCATCATTATTACGGATAATATGTTCCCAATAATTACGTTGCCATAATTTAACACCGGGTGTTTGCCGTATTTCATTTATTTTTTTGGATGATAACATTTTGAAACGTCCAATTAATTTGGGTAACCCCATGTTTCGGCGTTGTTTTTGTGTCATTGGTAGGGGCGATTCATGAATCGCCCCTACGGATTCGGTAAATATTATAATTCCATGAAAATGATTGGGCATGACCACCCATTCCTCCAATTCAATTCCTTGTTGTGTTCCGGGGATTTTCATCCATTCATCTACAACTACACTTCCTGTATCATTCAATTGCATTTCTCCATTAATAATATCACCAAACAAACATTTCCTGTTCTGTGTACAGATTGTGATGTAATATACTCCTGCCTTTGAATAATCATAACCTTTCATTCGTATTGAATGGCGATTGTTTTTTCTAAATTTATTCATTATCCACCTCTATACCTATGTATGGGGTAAATAGTGTTTTTACTTCAGACAGATCAATATTTTTTGTTTATTTTTTTCATATAAATTATCTTATCCAATCTTTGTGAAAAAAATATATCTAAAAAAAAATCAAACTTTTTGTAAATTTACGTTTGATACCTGCCGACAATCGGAAGGTATGAAAAGATGGATTTTGATTATATTTTGTTTAAGTGTGTTTCATCTCTATGGAGATGTGACATTTGGGGGTCTCCACCTATCTGAGTCTGATCAGCTGCTGTTTTATGCAGATGCTACAGGGCCATTTTATGGAGACTATCGAACCATGTTTCAGGCCGATCTTACTGGACAGAGTATGAAACAGCTTACTTTTTTTCCGGAAAGGGCTGTTTTACTTGAAGATGGATCCAAATTACAGATTGAAAATAGATTTGGAATTTTCCGTACAGATGAAAATTTTCAAAATCTGCATTCTGTTAAAGAATTTCCAGCTTTTGAAAATGGAAAAGAGATTCAGAATGGAAAAATATCCAATGTAGAAGCATCTCCTGATGGACTCTATCTTCTGTACTATAGTCCAGTAAGTTATTCTTATGCAGATTTGGTACTGTTCAGTGTTAAAGAGCAAAAAGAGGTTGTCATATCTAAAAATAATGAATTTTCTTTGGATAACCAGGTTGCCAGGTGGTCACCTGATTCTGAGTATTTCATCTATTCAAATAAGGGCGTGCTATATTACTACTCCATTGATCAATTTGAGGGGTCCAGAATAATAGCAGAAGAATTCAGATCTATTGGTGATGGTGGTATTGCCAGTGTTAAATGGTCCTCCCGAAATGATCTTTATTATATAAATCAATCACGAGTTTATAAAATTAATTCTGCAGAGTTCTTTACTCAATCAATATACAGTGGATTGTTTGGAATTGGAAATATGATTGGTAAGGTTCCATTTAACTTTGATAGAAATTTTGACAGTTTTGATATTTCACCCGATGGGCAGAAAATTCTGCTTAACAGAGGTGGAAGAAATATGTTTCTCTATTTTCTCAAGACTGATGACTATCGCTCTACTGGAGATATTAAATCTCTGCCATATTTATTTTTACCACGGAATACAAGTATTAAGCGGGTAATTTGGTCCGGTAATAATCTTATTACAATTTTAGCCAGCAGTGTTCTTAATGGTGGTTATGAATCTTCAATTTTTCGTATTGATCTGGTTTCTCAGGAAGATTCTTTAACCTTTACCCAAATGGATGAATTAGATGTAGAGGATATTATCCTTACAGAAGATGAAAAGTATATTGCATTAATGAGAAAAGATGGTGTTGAAATAAAAAATTATGCAACCTGGGCACATATAAGTACATATGAACATTCCAGACCATACCATATTATGTGGAAAGATAATGAGCAAATTCTTATTTCCGGAGCATATTATACAGAGTTGGTAAACACAGGCTCCAGTGAATCACAAATAATCACTTTATCCCAACCTGGTGAGTATGGCTACGGTCTGGATGGTTCTATATATACTACTTCTGGCAGTATTAATTATAAGTTCGATGAAAATGAGGCATGGACCAAAATTGACACTAATTTAGAGTATCAGGAAGCAGCTGTCTCATCATTAAATATGCGGGTTTATCTGGAACAGAGTTCCAATGGCAGTTATACAAATATGATAATGGTTAGAGATATTAAGGGTTATGGTACAAAAACTCTTTTTGCATTTCCAGAAAGACAGTATGAGCCCTTTCCTGAAAAAGAAGATCTCTGGGACCTTCATAATTTTACTCATGGATCAAGAATAAGAAGGAGAGAGGTTTCTCTTGTTTTTAATGCTGTTGATTCCGTGGAGGGGCTTACTGAGATTCTTAATATTCTGGCCGAATATGATATACGAGGTACTTTTTTCATTAATGGTGAATTTATGCGTCGTAATCCGGAAGCCGTTAAAGAACTGAGCCTTTCAGGGCATGAAATAGGTTCAATGTTCTATATTTATTTTAATATGACAGATGCAAAATTTAAAATTGATGAAGAATTTATAAAAAGAGGCCTTGCAAGGAATGAAGATGATTATTTTCTATTGACAGGAAAGGAGTTATCATTATTATGGCATTCACCCTATTATTTTGTTAACAGTAAAATAATAGATGCTTCAGCGTCGATGGACTACGCGTATATAGGCAGAGATGTTGATCCTATGGACTGGGTTCCTTTATCTGACTGTGCGACCGATTCAATGTATCTTTCTACTATGGATATTATTGAAAAAATAATGGCCGAAAAAAAACAGGGTTCGATTATTCCAATTAGAATTGGTCAGACTGTACGTGGAAGAGATGATTATCTGTTCCAAAATCTTGATTTGTTGATAAATGGTTTACTTGTTCAGGGGTATGATATTGTTCCAGTATCTACCTTAAGAGAGCATGTTCAGTAGTAGGTGTATGGAAGTTTTTATATTTGAATTATCTTGAGTGGAGGAATTAGAGTGAGCGCATTCAATCGATTGGCTGCATACAAGGAAACCCATATTAAGACTGCCAGTGGTGGTAAGTTAATACTTATGATCTACAATGAGGCAGTACGTCAACTCGATATTGCTCTGGAAGCAATTGAGAATAAAAATAATAAGCTTGAAAATGCCAGTAATTCTATAATTAAAGCTCAGGATCTGATAACAGAACTAATTGTATCACTTGATTTTGAAAAAGGCGGAGAGATTGCAAACTCTCTTTTTAGTTTATATATGTTTTTTAATAAGCAGCTAATGGAAGCCAATATGAATAAAGATGTAAATATTCTTAAAAATATTAGAATATATCTGGTAGATTTAAAGAGTGCATGGACTCAGGCAGTGGCAGCATCTGGAATGGATAATGGTTATAATGGTCGATCTTCTGGTGTGAATATTGCTGGTTAATTCTTCAAATAATCAGAAAAATATTGAAATTAAGCTTATAAATTTGTATGAAGAGCATAATAAAATGTCTGTAAAGATCATAGAATTGCTTAATCATATTTCCCGTTCCATAGACGAAGGTAATGGTGCTAAATTAGAAAATTATTCTCTTATCGAAAAAGAATTTTTACAAAAATTGTTAAAAATAAAAAAAATAATTTCAGGCTTTGAAAAAAATTGTTCTGTATTTTCAGAAGAATTAATTAGAGCCAGAAAACGGGCTTCTTCTCAACAGGACATTATTATAACTCTTGGAAGAAATAACAGGAATATACTTAAGAATTATTTGAAAAGATTATCTGTACAAATAGAAAATATTTCCAGAAAAGTTCTTTACTCTCCATCGGTTTCAAAACAATTAACTCCACAGTTTGTAGACTTTAACATATGAAACCAAAACTATTTCTTTTAGATGGGTTTTCTTTAATATTCAGATCTTACTGGGCATTTATTAATAATCCTGTTCGTAATCCGGAAGGGCAGAATGTTTCTGCAGTTTATGGATTTTTTAGTACAATGATCTCCCTTATTGATAAACATAAACCTGAAAATTTTGCAGTAGTTCTGGATTCTCCGGTTCCTACTTTCAGACATATTATGTATCCGGAATATAAAGCAAACAGAGATAAAGCTCCGGACGATCTTCATGATCAGGTTCCCATTATTAAAGAGTTTCTTGGTGTTCTAGGTATGGATATCCTGGCCAGTGATGGATATGAGGCTGATGATTTAATGGCTTGTGCTGCTAAAAAGGGAAGTGCAGAAGGGTTTAACTCTTTTATAATTTCAGCGGATAAGGACTTAATGCAGACTGTTACAAAGGATATACATATGCTTAGACCTGAAAAAGGCGAGTATCTTGATATTGGGCCAGAGCAGGTTATAGAAAAAATGGGTGTAAGAGCCGATCAAATTGTAGATTATCTGTCTCTTATTGGGGATGCCTCTGATAACATTCCTGGAGTAAGAGGCATTGGCCCTAAAACTGCGGTAACTCTTCTTCAGAAATATGAAACTCTCGATGGCATATATGAAAATATTGAATCATGTACAAAAGGGCAAATTCAAAAATTAAGTGACAACAGGGGAAATGCATATTTAAGTAAAAAATTGATTGTCTTGAACTATGACAAAGAGCAGGGAATTAAGCCCTCAGATTATAGTTTGAAAAATTTAGATCTGTCTCTTCTTATTCCTCTTTTTCAGAAGCATGGTATGAATCGTCTTATAGGCCGGGTTCAAAAAATTACTGGCATTGATAAGGATAATAATGGAGATCCTAATGGCCCTAATTCAGGTAAGGGTGTTTATTCCACCGTTTTTACTCTTTCTAAACTGGATGAGTGGGTAGCTCTTATAAAGAAAAATAAATGGTTTGCTCTGGATATTGAAACAGATAATATTGATCCTATGAAGGCCTCTCCTGTTGGTTTTTCTTTGTCCGTATCGTCCGGGAGAGCGTGCTATATTCCTTTGATTGCAGGTGGTCAAACTTATTTAGATGAAAATGAAGTCAAGATGCGTATAATTGATATTACCGGGGATAATGATTTAAAACTTATTGGCCATAATTTTAAATATGACTATAAGGTTTTAAAAAAATGGGGTGTAAATGTTACCAATCTGGCCTTTGATACAATGGTAGCCTCATGGATTCTGGATACTGGTACCAATAATTATGGCATGGACTCTCTTGCAGACAGCCTTCTTAATTATTCTACAATTAAATATAAAGATATTGTTCCTAAGGAGAGTTTGTTTCCTGATATTGACCTTGAAATTGCTGCCCCTTATGCTGCAGAAGATGCAGATATTACTTATAGGTTTTACGAACTTTTTAAAAAAGATCTTAAACTAAGAAAATTAGAGGGTGTTTTTTACGATTTAGAAATGCCTCTGGTCCCAATTTTAGGTGATATCGAATTTAATGGTATAAAGCTGGATACTGCAAGTTTAAATAAATTTGGACTGGAATTAAAGGTAAAACTAGCAGGCCTGCAGGATAAAATTTATATAGAATGCGGGAAAGAGTTTAACATAAACTCAACCAAGCAATTGCAGGAAGTTCTTTTTATTGAGCGAAAACTGCAGCCTGTTAAAAAAACTAAAACCGGATACTCGACAGATTCATCTGTTTTGGAAATACTGTCAAAAGAAGATATTGTCCCGGAGATGATTTTAAACTACAGAATGCTGATGAAGTTAAAATCAACCTATATCGATGCACTTCCTGGTTATGTAAATTCTGAAACGGGTAGAGTTCATACTAACTTAAATCAGACTGGTACGGCTACAGGACGATTATCAAGCAGGGATCCCAATTTACAAAATATACCTATCAGGTCAGAAGAGGGAAGAAAAATAAGAGAATCATTTAGAGCTGAACCAGGTTGTTCTCTACTTAGTGCTGACTATTCTCAAATAGAACTTGTTGTTCTGGCACATCTTTCAGAGGATGAAAGTCTTAAAAAAGCCTTTATTTCCGGTAACGATGTTCATAGTGAAACCGGTTCTTTAATATTTGATAAACCCCTAAGCGAAATTACAAAAGATGATCGGAGAATAGCCAAGACAATAAATTTCGGGGTTATGTACGGAATGTCTTCTTTTAGACTTGGTCGGGACCTTGGTATTCCACGTAGTAAAGCAGAAGAGTTTATTAGTTCGTATTTTTTGAAATACAGCAGTATTCGGACTTTTATGGATAGAATTATAGAAGAAGCTGAAAAAACGGGAAAAGTGAGAACTTTAATGGGTCGGGAGCGATTTATTCCTGGTATAAACAGTCGAAATAAGACAGAGAAGTCCGGAGCTGAGAGAATGGCAGTTAATACACCTATACAGGGTTCTGCTGCAGATATTGTGAAATTAGTAATGATTAAACTTATTAACAAAATTAGAGATTTGAATCTTAAAGCAAGAATGATTCTTCAGGTTCATGATGAAGTTATATTTGAGGTTCCGGATTCAGAGCTGGATGTTTTAAAAAAACTTGTAAAAGAGGAGATGGAGAACGTAGTTTCTTTAAGTATTCCTTTGCGGACAAGTATAGAGACTGGAAAAAATTGGGGAGATTTTCATTAAGTGGTACTTGGGCTAACAGGTAAATATTGTTCTGGCAAGAATTTTGTTGCCAGGTTTTTTACACTCAGAGGCTGGTATGAACTGGATGTAGATCGTTTTGGGCATGATGCGTTAATAACTATGTCAGATTCAATTGTAAAAGCTTTTAGTACTGATATTCTATTCAAAGATGGCAGTATTGATCGTAAGAAGCTTGGTGCTGTTGTTTTTAGCAATAAAAGTAAATTATCTCTCCTTGAATCTATAATCCATCCAGAGATGGTAAATCGATGTAGAAGGGAAGTTGAAATTAATTCCAATAGAAATATTCTAATTAATGCTGCAATACTGCATCATATGAAATTGAACTACCTATGTGATTCTATTTTATGGGTTGAATCTTCTTTATTTAGCAGATTAACACGTGGTATCCGTCGTGATAATCTCTCTTTTTTATCTATTATCAGGCGTATATACGGACAACGTAAACTAGATGCTAAATACTGGGTAGAAGATGTCGATATTCATAGTATACAGAACAGTTGTTCCGGAAATAGCCTGGAAGCTGATGTTAATTCTTTAATAGATAAATTAGAAGAGAGAGTGTAGAAATGGAGCAGAAAAAAATACTGTGGATTTTATTATCAGTAACGTTATTTCTTTTTATAGTATCAATAACCGGAGTAGTATGGTTTTATCCCGGTCGTATATCAGTTGCAGAAAATAGTGATACTAATTCTCCCGATAATCAGGAACAGGCTGCTATTAATTTTGATCCTGTGGAATGGGTAAGAGAAGGAGAGGCTTTCCCCGGGTTAACTGAATCTGCCTCTAATGAAGAGGAAGGGTTTTCTATTGTATATGGGGAAACAGATGGTGGTGAGACTGTTGTAAATATTATTGAAGATAATGCAGTTAAAGAAGTTGATAATAAAGTATCATCTCCTGTTGCCAGTGAAGTTGAAACAAAAAAAATTGAACCAGTAAAAGTAGTCGCTACCTCTGTCTCTAATGTCGCAACTCCAGCACCAAAAGTTGTAAATGTACTTGAATACTGGATTCAGGCAGGTTCTTTTTCCAGCAGATCCAGAGCAGAAAGTTCAAGTAAGGTTCTTTCAAAAAAAGGGTTTTCAAATATAATTACAATTAAAACTGTAGATGACAGTGATTATTTCCGTGTAAGAATGGGACCTTATGTAAGCAAGGCAGAGGCTGAAAAATTTCTTAACTGGGTTAAAGAGATTGATTCTTATGATAAGAGCTATATCTCCCAGGTATATGTCCAAAAGACTGTAAACTAGTCTGGAATGGAGACCGGAGACGGGCACTTCGATACAATTTTGCGGAGCAAAATTACTCAGTGACCGGGAATATGGAGACGGGAAGATGGGGACAGGAGTATGGAGAAAACAATTAGCAGAATGCTACAGGTCTGTCGCCGATTTTCCTGATAATTTTAAACTGTCAAAAGCAGAAGAGGATTATTTAAAAAGTAAATCAGATAGATTCCGAATTTGTGTTCCAAAAGATTACTTTGCCCTTGCAGGCTCAAATGAGGACGACCCAATAAGGCGTCAATTTATGCCTCAGTCTGGGGAGCAGATAACTTTACCATCTGAAACAGATGATCCTCTTGGTGAGAACGATTATAAAGTTACAGAAAGGTTAATACACAGATATAGAGATAGGGCTCTTTTCTTAGCATCTGATACCTGTGCCATGTACTGCAGGCACTGTTTTAGACGTGATTATCTATCAACAAATCCCTCTCCATTAAATGAATTTGAAACGTTGAATGCAGCAAAATATTTACAATCTCATCCTGAAATAAATGAGCTAATAATTTCAGGAGGGGATCCTCTTATTTTAAGTGATGACAGTTTAGAGAACCTCCTTTCTGCTTTCAGGAGATCCAGACCGGATATTATTTTTCGCATTGCAAGTAGGGTACCTGTTGTTCTTCCTTCCAGAATTACAGAATCTTTAAGTAGTATCCTTGCAAAATTCAAACCTCTTTTTTTTATAACTCAATTTAATCATCCAAAAGAGTTAACAGAAGCCAGTAAGCAATCTGTCTCATCCCTTGTTCTCAGGGGTATTCCTGTATTAAATCAGGCAGTGCTTCTTCGGGGAGTTAATGACGATGTTGACGTACTTGCAAAATTATTTCAGGAATTACTTCGATCAAGTATAAAACCATACTATTTATTTCAGGGGGATCTGGCCTCTGGAACCCATCACCTAAGAGTACCAATTATCAGGGGGCTCGAAATAATGAAAGAACTTAGAACCAGAATCTCCGGCCTTGCCATGCCTGTGTATGCTGTTGACTTACCTGGAGGGGGAGGTAAAGTCCCTCTAACTGAATCATATATTAAGAAAATTACAGATACAGAAGTGATTTTTAATGATTCTAATGGCAAAGA
>JAOZPU010000201.1 GCA_029932585.1 Spirochaetia bacterium
TGGAGGGATTTTATGGACAGATCGAAAATAATAATAATTGGAGCTGTATTGCTTCTTATAATTCTACTTGTATTTGGAGGATTGTATTTAAAAGGAAGATCTTCGACTACTGATGTTGATCAAAAAGCACAAAATACACTCCGTCTTGCAAGAGAGTACTTTACAAGTGAAGAATTTGATATGGCGCTAAACCTTATAAATTCATTATTAATAGAAAATGCTGACAATGATGATGCCAGAAGTTTACGTGATGAGATAATTAATAAGAAAAAAGAGCTTGAAGTTTCTGAACGACTTTTAGAAGAACAGCGAAATCAGGATGCTATTGATGCTCAGGATTCACTTGCAGAGTCTCTTTCGAATTTAGGAAATTCTCTTGAAGATTCTTCTGACCAAACTAATAACCTTTCTCAATCTGAAGAAAATGACAGAAAAGCTGAAGAACTTAGGAAACTGGAAGACCAGCGTAAAGAAGCAGAGAAAAGACGTAAGGAAGAGGAAGACCGACTGGCTGCTTTAAGCCAGGCTGAACGTGATAAAGCAGATAAAGTTAAAGAACTGATTAAAACAGGAAGAGATAAGATGGATGAAGATCAGCATGCCCAGGCAAGAGGTTATTTTGATGAAGCATTGGATCTTGATCCCAATTCTGCAATTGCATATGCTGAAACTGGTGAATCATATTATCAGGAAGATGAAAATAGCCAGCCAAATATTAATAAAGCAGTAGAATATGCAAATAAAGCAATCGAAAAAGATAAGAATTTGTGGATACCATATGAAACTCTAGGTAAAGTATATTCAAAACAAAATCAATGGGACAGTGCTGTTGATGCATATAAAACTGCTGCACGATTAAATCCTGAAAAAGCAGAACTATTATTTGAGTTAGGAAAGGCTCAGTACAGGACTAAGAATTATGACGGTGCAAGACAATCTTTTGAAGCCTGTATTCATATTGAACCTAATCATGAAAAAGCTTATATGAATCTTGGTTTTACTCAAAGACGCCTTGGAAGCTCTTTATCTGCATTTAAAGCATTTGAAAATGTAACTGCAATAAACCCTCAAAATGCGACTGCCTTTTATCAGATGGGTGAATTAAAAAAAATATCCGGAGATAAAAATAGTGCTGTTAAATATTATAAAGAAGCTGTTCTCCTCGATTCTTCCAGTGCTATTTATCATGGTTCTTTGGCTGTAGCATATTCTGAACAAAACAACTATAAGGAAGCAGAAAAGTCTTATGCAGCAGCATTGGCTTTGGATAATAGTAATCCAGTAACAAATAATAATATGGCACTAACAAAATTATTTCTTAATAAACCGGGAGAAGCTCTTATTTTTGCTGCTGCGGCTGTGCAGTTAAAACCTGAATCTGCTGAATATTTATATACACTTGGAAATGCCAGTGAGGCAACTGGAAATATTGACAGTGCAGTTCAGGCATATACAGCATCAATTTCCAGAAAATCTAATTATATATTACCATTAATTAATTTAGGGAAAATATATGATGAAAAAGGATCTTATGATATTGCCCTTGAATACCTTCTAAAAGCTTATCAACTTGATTCAGGGTCTCTGGAAGTAAATAATAACCTTGGTAATGTATATCTCCATTCAGAGCTTTATAGTGATAGTATTAGCCACTATAAAAAAGCTATAGTGAAAAAACCTAACGCTACTCTTATGAGATATAACCTTGCTTTAGCATATATTGAATTGAAGGAAAATGATTCTGCTATTTCAACTCTAAATCAACTAATTAAAATTGATCCTTCTTTTTGGGATGCCTATTATACTCTGGGCAAATTAATGTATACAAACAATGAAATAGATAGCGCAAAAAAAATATTTAAGACTCTTTTAGATAAAAATTCTGACTACAATAAAAGAGCAGAGATAGAATCTCTATTATAATCTTCCAACAAAATGGAATAATTCTTCCCTGGAGACCTGAAACCAAACAGGTCTTCCATGGGGGCATCTTGCATTCTGAAGATTTAGTGTTTTTTCTATAAGTTCAATGGCTGTAGTATTGTCAATAATATCTCCATCTTTAATTGCAGATTTACATGCCATATCAGCATATAATTCAGTTTCCAGATCTGATACTCTACCTGCTTGTGATTTTACAAAATTAACAATAATATCCTCTTTTCCAATACTATATTCGGGTACCTCTAAAAGCTGCCATTTATTATTTCCAAGAAATTCGAAATTAAATCCAAGGGATTTGTATTCCTGGAGGTCGTTTTTTAATATTTCTTCTTTTTCATTATTTAGATCAAATAGATAAGGTATTAGCAGTTCCTGGGTTTTTCTGTTTTTAGATTTAAATTCATTAAATAGAATTTTCTCATGTGCGGCATGTTGATCTATAAAATAAAAAATATCATCAATTGCAGTTAATAAAAACAAATTAAACAGCTGCCCCATATACAAAATATTTTTATTTGATTTTACCTGATTATTGTCGGGTGGAGTAACATTAAGTGTTTGAAATTTATCTACAGGGAAAGAGGTTTTATTTTGCGTATTAAATGACTTCTCTCTTTCAGGCGAATTATATTTTTTAAAAGGAGTATGTCGATATTCAATATCTCTTTCTCTAAGAATTTCTGTAAATCCTGAAAAATCTCTGGATGGTTCATTATTTGAAATGCTTTTTGAATAATTATATTCAAAAGTTGATAAAAAAGATTTTATTGTATCTACTACGGATCTATGAATCTCCTGAAGATTCCTAAATCTTACTTCTTTTTTTGCAGGATGAATATTAAAATCTATAAGAGAAGGATCTACTTCCAGGAAAAGAAAAATAACAGGGAAATTACCTCCTGGTAGAAATTCTGAATATCCGTATTCTGCGGCCTGTACCAATGCAAATTCATTTATTCTTCGATTATTTAAAAATACCTGCATGTATCTTCTGTCACTACGATGCAAGGCTGGATCTCCTGCAATTATTTTTATATTGAAATCTTTATGCTGAGATGATATTTCATGAAGGAGCTTATTATCAAACACACCAGGGTAAGCTGCAGAAATTCTATTTTTCAGTGTAGATACAGGAAGAAATATTTTTAATTTATTATCAGTAAAAAATCGAAAAGAAATATTTGGAAAGGGCAATGCCTTTTCTAAGAAAGTTTTTTTACATGCAGTAGCTTCAGCTGAAGATCTTTTTAAAAACTTTTTTCTTGCTGGAATAGAGTAAAACAGATCAGAAACATCAATTATTGTCCCATCAGAACCACCAGTTTCAGAAAATGATAATAGCTTACTGCTATGAACAATAATTTTATTAGGATGTTCTTTCTCTATTTTGCTGGTAATTTCCAATTTAGAGCAGGAAGCTATACTTGAAAGTGCTTCTCCTCTAAAACCAAGGGTTTGTAATTGATCAAGATCTTCCATTGTATCAATTTTACTTGTTGAATAGGGAAGATAGCATATTTCAAGATCTTCACGGTTCATTCCACGACCATCATCAACTACTCTTATAGAATCAATTCCTCCGTTATCAACATAAAGATCTATATTTGTTGAACCAGCATCTATGGAATTATCGAGAAGTTCTCTTACTACAGAAAACGGCCGGTCAATTACTTCACCGGCCGCTATTCTTAATGCTACAGAATCCGGAAGAATCTTAATTCTTCCGGATTTATTATTTTTACTCATTAAATAATCTTACTAAAAACCAATCCTTGTTTCAATGGTTATTACAGGAATCATTTCAGGGTACCCATTCTTATAGTGGATGGAACCATCAGCATTTGTTTTTAAACTTGTTCCTACAACTGCTGCCAGAGCAAGAGTAGGTGCCAGAGGATATACAATTTCACCTGATAAGGATGTATTTGCATCAAAGAGGTTTAGTCCGGTACCTGAACCATTTTGTAGTAGAGTAGGCATAAACTTTGTCCTGTGATAAGCAATGGAACCATAAATATCCAGTACAGGTATTGTTCCTGGTAATACTTCCACTTCAAAGAGAAATTCATCATTGTCTGAAGGTCCATCAGCACTCCATGGCCACATATAACCAATAGTAGCATTTATTTTCTCAAATAATGTAAATCCACCTTCTCCATAAATTCCCATGACAGGTTCATTATCTGTTGGGTTGTCCAAATATGTTTTGACCTCTTCTATATACATTCCTCTTAGTCGTTCATAGGAAGAATTAAAGAAAGAAGGTTTAAAAACACCATCAAAATAACGGTATTCCAGTCTGTAATCTACAAATAGAATATTCCCAAAAAGACCAGCATTCCATCCAAAGTTTCGTATATTATTAAATGATAATTCTGTGGCTTCCATGTCATACATCATTTTACCCTGGAATTCTCCATTCATATATGGAACCATTCCTGCAATATCTGCAAAGAAGATAAAAGATAACAGATCTGCTTCAATTAAAGGAAAATCCAAATCAGCTGCGGCAGTTAATAAAATAGTATCTTCCGGAACTGTGCTTCCTGTATCAGTTGATCCATCAGGATCAATATCCACTACACTGGAAATACCAAGTGCCAGTGGTCCCAAAGGTTTAACGTATGCTCGCAAACCAAAAATTTCAGGATGTGAAAAATCATTCACTATTGTTTCAATACCTGCTTTTTTACCTTCCAAACCAAGATTTAATCCTACTCGCCTTATTGCAGGAAAATCC
>JAOZPU010000202.1 GCA_029932585.1 Spirochaetia bacterium
CGACTACCTGTTTGAAAACTTTGGATATGCGCTTCAGCCATCCGGTATAAGGGGTGTTGCTGCACAGCAGTTGTCACATCCACTTATCTATGTGGTTGTATCTGAAAAAGCAAGTGGAAGTTCAAATCAGGATCTTGTTGTAAGATTACTGGAAAAAATGACTACAACAGAACTTAATACCAAACATGCAGTAGAAAGCGGTCATCTTGGAATTCTAAAATCCCAGGCAAATTATGCTCCATATAAGGCAGACAGATTGCTCTCCGAAACTTTATATATGCTTGATTATGCATTTTATCAGCCAAATCACCCTTACTATCCAAGCTACTGGAGTGCATTATGGACTAACATGGAAGCTGTACAGAATGGCGCATTGACACCTGCAGAGGGCGTTGATGCTGTAATAGCTGTTCTTGAAGCTGAAATTGGGGACGCTGTTATAATTAAATAATTAAAAGTATTAAATTAACCATGACAGGAAGCTGGTATTATCGGCTTCCTGTTATCTTAAACAGGAGGTTATAATGGGATTAAAAACTGTAGAGGAAATTAGTGCAGATAGTGCTTTTAGTTTTACTCCAGGTAAAAGTAAACTGGGAAATAAATATGACTGGCTGATTTTTATGGGGCCGGCAATGCTTCTTGTAGGTGTATTTTTTATTGCTCCTGTAATTATTGTATTTATTATTTCATTTACAGATATGAGCAGTTTAACAGGTTTTTCCAACTGGTCATGGATTGGTTTTGATAACTGGATAAAGATATTTACCCATCCACAATCGAGCCAGCATGTGGGAGTAACTGTTATTTATGTGTTTTTTACACTTGTTTTTTTTAATGTTGGACTTGCACTTGTTCTTTCTATCCTTACGACACATATACCCAAAGCAGCTGGTTTTGCCTTCCGGGCGTTATGGCTTATTCCGAGAATTACCCCTGTAGTTGTCTATATAATGATGTGGCGTTATTTAATGGCAGATTCTCCTTATGGAATATTTAATGAAATATTTTTCAGACCTCTGGGGCTTGATACATCAGAGATGGTTTCAGCACATCCCTATATTGCAATTATTCTGGTTAATGGTTTTATTGGAGCTTCCTTTGGGATGATCATTTTTACATCAGCAATAGAGTCAATATCAAAAGATATGATGAATGCATCCCTTGTTGACGGTGCTAATATAATGCAGAGGATAAGGCATATTATTATTCCTCAAATAAAGTGGCCATTGATGTTTGTCACTACTTTTCAGACTCTTTCTTTAATTACATCTTTTGAACAGATAATGATTCTTACAGATGGAGCATATGGAACAGAGGTCTGGTCTTTATGGGCATACCATAAGGGTCTTAATAATTATTTTGGACAATTTCAGTGGGGCTTCGCCATGGCACTTGCAGGTATTCTTGTAATTATTAGTATTGTTTTCTGTATCGCATATCTCAAGTTTTTTAAGTTTAGCGATATGATTCAGGAACCCAAAATTGAAACACTCTAAAAGGAAGGAAACCTATGATAGCAGTTTCAAAAATTAGAACATTTCCATGGGGAAAGGTTGTACCATTCACTATTTTATTAATTTTTTCTATCCCTTTGATTCTTGGAATCTACTGGATAATAATTTCTACTTTCTCTGTAAGTACCAGAGGACTTATTCCTATCGATTCTGCAGGAAATCCAGGTGGATTAACTCTGGCTAACTGGAGTTTTCTTAAAGATCCTGAAGTATGGAGATTAACCTGGAATACATTTGTTCTTGCTACAACACTAACTTTTGGGGTACTGCTTGTTTCTTCTATGGCAGGTTATGCTCTATCAAGAATTAATTTTAAGGGAAGGAAAACATTTCTTGGATCTACAATGGTTTTGCAGGCATTTCCAGCTACAACACTACTTATAGCAACATATTTTGTTTTAAGATTTATCTCTGGTGTCCCTCTACTTAGTGTTTTTGGTTACGATACTTTGGGAGGAGTTATACTTGTAAGTATTGCTACTCAGCTTCCTCTGGGAATATGGCTTATGAAGGGTTTCTTTGATGCCATCCCCTGGGATCTTGAAAGAGCGGCTCTTATAGATGGATGCAGCAGGTGGAGAACCTTCAGACAGATACTTCTTCCTCAAATACGACCGGGGATTGCGGCGTTATCAGTTTTCTCATTTATTATCGGGTGGAGTTCGTTTCTTATTCCATATTCGTTTATGACAAACCAGGATACAGCTGTTATTTCTACTTATATCAATCGTCTTATGCAGGATACAGCACCTGTCAACTACAGTACTGTTGCAGCCGTAGGCCTGTTCCAGTTAATACCTGTAATATTTTTCTTTATTTTTACTCAAAAATACCTGCTGGCTATATTTGCAGGCGGTATGAAGGGTGGATCATGAGATTTTTACTGCAGAGTTATTCGATAATAAACCCCGGGAGGAAAGGTTATGCGTGTTAATTTAGAAAAGATTACAAAATCTTTTAAAAAGGTAGAAGTACTCGAGGAAATAAATCTTGATATAAAAGACGGTGAGTTTGTTGCTTTTTTAGGACCTTCGGGATGTGGAAAGACTACAACACTGCTTATAGTAGCAGGTATATATAAGGCAACCAGTGGTCTTATAAAATTTGATGATACTGTAGTAAATAAACTTGTCCCGAAAGATAGGAATATAGGTATGGTATTTCAAAGTTATGCTCTTTATTCCCATATGAATGTTTATCAAAACCTTACATTTGCACTAATGCTTCAGAAAAAGTCTAAAGCAGAGATGGATAAGGCAGCAAAAATAACATCAGAAATGATGGGAATTGGACATCTTTTAGATAGAAAAGTAGGAATGCTTTCCGGTGGACAGCAGCAGAGGGTTGCCCTTGGAAGAGCTTTGATTAAAAAACCAGGACTTCTTCTTTTTGATGAACCACTGTCAAATCTTGATGCAAGACTGAGAATCCACATGCGAAGTGAAATTAAGAAAATCCAACATGACCTGGGAACAACTGCTATATATGTAACCCATGATCAAATAGAAGCGATGAGTATGGCAGATAGAATTGCTGTTATGAATAAGGGTGTTATGCAGGCTTATGATACACCCTCTAATATTCATGACAAACCAAAAACTTTATTTGTTGCAACTTTTGTAGGAAATCCTCCTATGAATGTTATGGATGTAACTCTGCAGAAAGAGAATGGGAAAATGTTAATGAAGCTTGCTGAAGGATTGAGTATTGAGGTCCCTTTATCCAGAACTCCAAAAGTAATACCCAAAAAAGTAAAAATGGGAATACGACCTCAGGATCTGGAAATTGGAAAGACTGGGGGACTTCCGTTTAAAGTCTATACAATTGAGCCTACAGGCCGGGACGATGTTATTATATGTGAGAATAACGGCTCTATGTTTACTGGCCTTGCAACTCCAGGGCATAATATTAAAGAAGGCGAAAATGTAAAGGTTTCCTTTGATATGGAAAAAGTCCAGTTTTTTGATGCAGTCACAGAAAAAAGTATTTTGTGGAATTAATTGAAAAAGCGTTGGCTGAATTGCACCAATTAGGAATTCCTGTAACCAGGGACGATCCAACCACAAACGATATCCCTCTTTCCATTAAAATGGAAGGGGGGAGTGTTCGAACAGATTTTGATTCATCAACCCCTCTTGCAACTGGGATCGTTATTGATATTTCCAATTTATGGAATCCTTCCAGGGGGGATAATCCTACAATCCTGGTTAAAGGCCGGCTTTTTTTACAATTAACAATGAGGGATGAGGACCAGAAAAGATTATTTTTAAAATATCCTCAGAAAAATTATCTTCTTATAGAAGAAGATTCCCGGAAAGTACTTGAGTATCAGAAATCATTGAATCTAATTTCTATTGGCATGCATGATTACAATTCTGATAATACACATCTTTGGCCGGGAATTCCCCATAGTTATTTATATGCCCCTCCAGGAACTCCTTATAATCCTGATGACCCTCCGGTAATAAGAGGAGATGGGTTCCCCTATATTCAGCAGGGTCATCTTACTCTTGCAAGGAGGGAGATACCAATGACAAATACGGAATATGCATATTTAATGCAGAATATTGGAAATCTTAAAGAAAGCGGTATTGTTAAGTTGAGATATGATATGGGGAATGGAGTTGTTGAGAGTGTTCTTTTTGAGGAAATATGGATTAAAATTAATCCATATAATAATGAACAGACTCGTATTTTGAAAAAGGTTGTACTTTGATAGAAGAACTATTTTCCCCTCATTCTCTCTTTAATATTAGAAATATGATCACTGTAAGCAGAATAAACAGATGATTTTTTTCCGGAAAGAAGAGCACTAAGCAATAGTTCATGCTCTTTGGGAATCTGAGTCAGATCTGTATAGACCAGCTGGGACTGTTCAATTTCGTTGTATAGAAAGGACTTTAATGTTTTAATAAGAGAAGTGAAAAGAGTATTATTACAACCCTGAATAATAGTATTATGAAACTGAAAATCTGCTTCAATTAAATTATTTCTTTCATTATTGACGGCAAAATTTCTCATATTTTCTACTATTGTTTTTAGTTCTTTAACAACTGAATTGCCAATTGAACTCTTTGAAGCAATTTCATCTACCAGTTTAAACATAGCCCATATTTCTATTGAGCCACGCAAATCTATCATTTCATTAAGTTCATCTTCTC
>JAOZPU010000203.1 GCA_029932585.1 Spirochaetia bacterium
TAATATTCGTCAGTAATTTTGAAAATATCTTCATTCATCTTTTTTAGACGTGGAGCAATGCTCATAATATACTGGTTAGGATTATTTATTTCATGGGCAATTCCTGCAGAAAGAATCCCCAGAGAGGCCATTTTATCTGCCTGGACAATCTGTTCCTGTTGATATTGTGCCAGTTTATCAGCTGCAATTTTTTCTGTTATATCCAGTACTGTTACCATATCAGCCTCTCCACCTGGAAGGTGAATTTTCTTTGAAAAGATATTTATAACTTTGGCCTCTCCTGATTTTGTTATAATATTAAAGATATTATTTTTCTCCGCTATTATTTTCTCATTAAGAATTTTTTCTGCTTCACCTCTCATGTTAATCCTGTCTTCCGTTGGAAGTAATTCAATAAAAATCTCTATCGATTTCCCTATAACATCAAATTTTGACATCTCGGCAATATTTAGACACGACTGGTTAATATATTCTACTTTACTATTCTGAATTATTAATATCCCCATATGATACTGGTCTGCAAGAACACGGAATTTCTCCTCACTTTCCTTAAGTTCTTTTTGGGATTGTTCAAATTTGTCCAGTTGAAATTTAAGTTCACTTGTTCGTTTTTCCACCTTTTTTTCCAGTTCTTTATCAATCCCAGCCTTGTAAAGGCTAATTTTTATAGCAGAAAGCAACTCTCTTTCTCTGAAAGGTTTTAAAATGTATGCGTATGGTTCGGTAATTGCGGCTTTATCTAAAATTGCTTCGTTTGAAAAGGCAGTAACAAAAATTACAGGAATTTTTAACTTTGAATGAATATAATCAGCAGCCTGAATACCATTCATACTACCTTTAAGTTGAACATCCATTAAAACCAGATCCGGAGACAGTTCTATGGATTTATTAATTGCCTCTTCACCTGTAGGAGCAATACCAAGAACATTGAAGCCGAATTCTTTTAGTATATCACTTGTATCCTCAGCAACAAGAAGTTCATCCTCTGCAATAAGTATTCCTATATTTTTCACTTCTCCATCTCTCTATCAATTTGCTGTTTGAAAAATTTAATTATATAGCTTTTATCACTTCTATCCGGAAAATCCAGAGAAGCATTCAACTGCCTGGCCAAAGTATCTATCAATCTTAATCCTATAGTTTCCGAACCTGTTATATCAATATTTTCAGAGAAAGGTACTCCATTATCAAAATAAACTAATGTTATCTGTTCGGTTTTATCTATACTAATTTCAATTTTAATTACACCCCTCATATTCGGTTTAAAAGCATATTTAAATGAGTTGGTAATTAGTTCATTAAGAATTAACCCTATAGGAATAGCCTGATTTATATTAAGATAAATGCTGTTTATATCTATTTTCAAACTAATTTTATTACTGGAAATACCAAATGAATGAAGTAAATTTGCAGCCAATTTGTTTACATATTCTTTAATTTCAATAAAGGTAATTTTATCCGATTGATATAAATTTTCATGAATTAAAGACATGGAATAAATACGGCCTCTGCTTTCTTTAAGCAGTATAGAAGCTTCTTTATCTTTCATAACACGTATCTGCATATTTAGCATACTGGCTATAATTTGTAAATTATTTTTTACTCTGTGGTGAATCTCTTTAAGTAATATTTCTTTTTCTTTTAGAGCTGTACTAATTTTTTTCTCTGCTCTTATTTGTTCAGTAATGTCACGTATTACTCCAAAACTACCTTCGAAAACACCATCTTTATTTAATACAGGAGAAGCAGTAATATAAATAAAATGTTTGCCTTCTACCGGATTTATAATCTCTACCTTATAGCTTTCTTTCAATCCCTGTCTTCGTATTTTTGCCTGCTCCCTTAGAATTAGAGAATTTTTACTGTCCATAAAATTTTCCAGGTTTTGTCCAACAAGATCGCCAGGATCAACACCAAATATTTTCTCCGCTTTCGGGTTTGCGAATGTAAATATTTCATTTTTGTCTACAACAACAATACCCTCCGATAGATTTTCAACCAGGGTACGATACTTACCCTCGCTTATACGCAGTTCCTCTTCAATTTCCTTCCTTTCACTCAGATCCATACCCAACAGAATAAAGCCCTCTGACATTTTTCTTCTATTTTTGATCTTTGACAGGGACACCAAAAAAGGTATTCTTTTACCTTTTTTATCTATTAATTCAAATTCTTTACCATTAACATTATTAAGATTAAATGACCCATCATTCTCATTATTAATTTTTTGCCACTCACTATCCGGAAACAGTATTGCCAGCATATTCCCATTTAGCTCTGTGTCGGAATATCCCAATCGCTTTGCAACTACTGTATTCATTCCTGTTATCTCTCCATTAGTATTTACAATAACAAGAACGTCTGACATTGAACTTAGAACATGCTTAATTGTTTCAGGCAGATTTATAGAGAATATCCTGTATTTAATTATTGCATAGCTAATAATTAGAGTGGAGAGTAATACACCAAGAGAAAATAAATTAGGAAAATTTTCATCACCAACAAGGCTCAGAAAATCCAGAGATATAACCAGAATAATTAGCACCAGAGAACCAATCAGAATAAACAAAACCTGTCTCTTTAATGCTCTGTCCTTTGCCTGGCGATAATGGAAAAATAGGAGTACCATATTAACCATAGCAATAATGAAAGCCCAAAAACTGACCAGATAGAAAAATACAGCTTCTTCCGGAATGGTATATGTCCATCCATAATCCATTTTTACAGGCCACACAGTAATTAAATTTGTAGATAAATTAAGAATAGCAATTACAACTGCAGAAAAATATGTTATTAGAATTACCGGGTTCCTAAATCGTTTCCATTTTCCTGTGTAGATCAGGATAAAATGTAAAGAAATAGAGATGGAAATAGCCCAGAGGCTGCCTATAGCCATCCAAAATTTAGCCCTCCCGTAACTCTCTGCCAAAAGAAATTCGTATTCAGCAAAGCTGTGAAGGGCAAAAGAGAAACACATCAATGTAAAAATAAGAAACAGAGGGCTTTCCCCTTCAGATTTAAAACTGATAATACCTACTGTAAAGGTAGTAATTGCAGCTGTTAGAGAGATGAGAGCCCAAAGATTCATTCTTTGCTTCTCGATATTCTTTTATTAAGAGCCTGATGGGACATTCCCAGAAGATTTGCGGCTATTGACTGATTCCCCTTCGATCTTTTAAGAGCTTCCTGAATTAACGTAGTGGTTGCTTCCTTAAGGGTAGGAAAGTTCTCCCCAATTACTATTCCATCTACTGGTGTTAGCTCAATATTCTTATCCGGCTCTCTTTTTTTTATTTTTTTAAAATGTTTTAGAGAAAGAATACCTGTACCATGTCTGCTGACAGCATTAAAAATTTCAGATTTTAGTTCTCTTATATTACCAAGATAGCTATAGGTGCTTAAAAGTGTATACAATTCCTCTGGAGGAGTAGGCTTACTTTTTCCCAGTTCGGAAGCAGCAGCTTCCAGAAAATGATCGACCAGTAGAGGAAGATCTCCATAACGTTCTCTTAATGGCGGAATATTTACCTCATGTGTAATAAGGCGGTAGTAAAGGTCTTTTCGGAACGTTCCTTCTTCCATCATTTTATGGATATTTCTGTTTGTAGCCATAACAATTCTGGCTGTAGATCTTTTTACCACATCCATACCAAGAGGATAGTATTCATTACTTTCCAGAAGCCGTAGAAGTTTAACCTGTGAACTTATACTTAAATCTCCAATCTCATCCAGAAAAAGAGTCCCTCCTGCAGCCTGTTCTATAAGTCCTTTCCTCTTTATTTTTGCATCTGTAAAAGCTCCTGCCGAATGTCCAAACAAACTGTCCGAGAACATGCTGTCATCGAAACCGGCTATATTCACGGCAATATACTGGCCGTCTCTTCCGCTGCAGTCATGTACTGCTTTTGCTACAAGATCTTTTCCAACCCCTGTTTCACCGGTTATTAACACAGTTCCAGGGGATTTTGCAATTACTTCCACATAAAGAAAAAGAGAATGCATTTTCTCACTATTTGTAATTATCTGCGAAAACAGTTCCGGGCGCTTCAATTTTTTTTTAAAAAAACCTTCCTTAAGCTTACTGTTTTCCCGCTGGAGCTCTCTGTTTTCTATAGCCCTCTTTAGACTGCTGATAAGACGGTTTTCTTCAACAGCTTTAACCATATAATCAAAAATGCCATGCTTCATACAATCTACAGCTGTTTCAACATCATTCATTCCTGTAATTATAATTACCGGTATATATGGAAAGTCTCTGCGAATTTCAATAAGAAGCTCTTTCCCGCCAATATGGGGCATAGTCAAATCCAGGAGTATTACTTCAATTTCCTGCTTCTGTATTAAAGCTATAACCTCTCTGCTGTCTGTACATAGTATTGTGTTGGTAATGCCTCTCGACTCGAGAGTGCTTTCCCAGCCTTCCAGAATATATTTTTCATCATCAACCATAAGAATTGGATACAAGGGATAAAGGCCATTACTCATCTACTACTCCTGTTTGCATTATATAGATCCCGCTTTTACTAATCAAACTTTTTTTTAGTTTCAAAATTCAGGCTTCTCTGCTTGTATGTATGTTCATTATTCTCTTTCAAATTTTTAAAATCAGAGTTCTTAAAGTCATTTT
>JAOZPU010000058.1:0-8066 GCA_029932585.1 Spirochaetia bacterium
TGCAGGATCTGTGACAGTATCAGTTGTTGTAATGGATCTAAGTGGGAATATTTTTAATGAGCAGTATAAGTATCATCATGGGAAACCTGCTTTGGTGCTTCGGGATCTTCTTATGGATATTGATTATTCAGATGTTATTGGAGTTGCAAGGACTGCAAGTGCCCCGGATATATATGAAGGTTCAAAAAGTTATGATCCTAATATTGCAATTATTAAGGGTGTGAAATTTTTCTATAGTGAGTTCAAATCAATACTTAATGTTGGTGGTGAAAAATTTGCATTAATTGAATTTGATGAAGATGGAAATTATCTGAATATGAAATCAAATACCTCCTGTGCTGCAGGAACAGGAGGATTTCTTGATCAGCAGGCAAAAAGATTAAATCTTGAAAGCAGCGCTGAATTAAGTGCGAAAGCACTGGCTAATACAGGTGAAATACCTAAAATAGCCTCCAGGTGTTCTGTATTTGCAAAAACAGATATTATCCATTCCCAGCAGGAGGGCTATTCTCTTGATGAAATTTGTGATGGTCTAAGTTTAGGTCTGGCAAATAATATAGCAGATACACTCATTAATGGCTCTACAGAATACAGTCCTATGGTTTTTGCCGGTGGTGTAGCAAGAAATAAATCTGTAGTTACCCATCTTGAAAAGGTTATTGGTCATAAACTGGAGGTACATGAATATTCACATCTTTTTGGTGCCATAGGTGTAATACAACTATTATTAGAGGATAAATCTTTTAAAAATGTAAATTTTTCCAAAGAAATGGTTCATACTATTTCAAACCTAAAAAGAGATTATTTCTACGAACCTCTGGAATTAAAACTATCCGATTATCCCGATTTTGATGGTTTGGAACATTATGATTACTCAATGCCTGGTAATATTTCTGATGTTGAAGTTGATATTTATCAGGAACTTAAACATGGTATTTCTATGGATGTTTTTATGGGAATTGATATTGGATCTACATCAACAAAAGCTATAATTATTGACTCTGATTTCCTGCCAGTTGCAGGTTTTTATACAAGAACTTCCGGAGATCCTATAGTTGCTGCTCAGGCCATTTTTGAGGCTTGTAATTCATATATTGAAAATAAAAGTATAAAGTTTAATTTTAAATCTGTTGGAAGTACCGGGTCGGGCAGAAAATTTATTGGAAAATTAATTGGTGCAGATACAATTTTAGATGAAATATCTGCTCATGCCAGAGCTGCTGTAGATCTTGATCCTGATATTGATACAATTATTGAAATAGGTGGTCAGGATGCAAAATTTACAACTTTAAGAAAGGGTGTTGTAACATTTTCCCAGATGAATACTGTTTGTGCTGCAGGCACAGGAAGCTTTATTGAAGAACAGGCACTTAAGTTGGGAGTTCCTCTATCCGAATATGCTTCGTTAGCAGAGGGAGCCAGAGCTCCATTGGCCAGTGACCGGTGTACTGTCTTTATGGAACGGGATATAAATCATTATTTAAATAAAAATTATGGAATAGATGAAATACTTGCTACAGTTTTATATTCTGTTCGTGAAAACTATCTTCAAAAGGTGGCTACCGAAGGAAATATTGGGAACAGGGTCTTCTTTCAGGGAGCAACTGCAAAAAATAAAGCACTTGTAGCTGCATTTGAGCAAAAGCTTAAAAAGCCTATTTTTGTATCTAAGTATTGTCATCTTACAGGAGCTCTTGGTTCGGCAATTACTGCAGCAGAAGAGCAGATAGGAGTTTCAACTTTTAGGGGTTTAGGTATTTATAAAGACAATATACCTGTACGCTCAGAAACATGTAACCTATGTCGTAATAATTGCAGAATTAGAGTTGCCACAGTTAAAAATGAGGATGTTGCATATGGGTTTTTATGTGGAAGAGATTATAAGACTAAGAAATATGTAAAAAAGGAAAAGGCTCTTTCTCTGTTAAATGTAAGAAGAAAAACTCTGGCTCCTTTAAAGTTAAAGGAAATTGTTAATTCTGAATTTCCTGTTGTTGGTATTCCTGGAGGATTGCAGATTTTTGAAGAGATCCCTCTATGGGAGAAATTTTTTCATACCCTTGGAATAAAAACAGTTACAAGCGAATTTTTGCCAAATGTTATTTCCAATGGTAAGAAACTTGCAGGTGCTGAATTCTGTGCCCCTATGTCTGCTTTTTATGGCCATGTTGATGGGTTGGTTGACAATAGTGATATAATTTTTCTTCCTATTCATATTGAGGATAAGAAGGATGAAAAAAATCATTCAAGGGTAAGGAAATTTTGTTATTATACTCAGTTCAGTTCTTCTTTAGTTTCTAAGATGAAACACAATGGAGAAGAAATTAAAAGTTTGATGCCCTTGGTAAATCATAAGGCCAATCAGCTTAAAACCAAGTATGAATTGTTAAAATCTATAAACCAGTTTGTTCCGGGTCACTTTAATTTTCTTGATATATCAAAAGCTTATGATGATGCTCTTGCTTACTATAGAGAAATAAAAACTAAGTTGAAAGAGATATATAAAGCTCCTGAAAATGGTGAGATGAAAGTTCTTCTTACTGGTAGACCATATACTGTTCTTTTAGATTCTATGAATAAAGATATTCCCGATTATTTTGCGACTCTTGGTGTAGAAACAATTTTTACCGATTCCCTTCCGGAAGTTCAGCCAACAGAGGATGTTGATCATCTTCTTGACCAGTTTCATTGGGCATACCCTTCTGCTATTCTTGCTGCAGCTGATTTTTGTTCCCGAACAGAAGGTTTGTATCCAGTTTTTGTAACATCATTTAAATGTTCTCCGGATTCTTTTACTTTGGAATACTTTAAAAGAATAATGGATAAACAGGAGAAACCGTATCTTATACTTCAAATTGATGATCATGATTCCAGTGTTGGGTATGAAACCAGAATAGAGGCAGGGGTAAGAGCATTTAAAAATCATTTAAAATCCAGTTCTAAAACAATCGAAACAGTAAAAAAACTGCCTGTACTACCTGTTCTTCAAACCTCATTAAAAGGTAAAACTCTTCTTCTTCCTAACTGGGATCCCCTTGTTCTCCCTTTAGTAGCAGCAAACCTGCAGAATGTGGGCATTGATGCCAGAGTGTTGGAAGAGACAACCCAAATGATATCATCCAGTATGAAGATGAATACTGGACAATGTATTCCTGTAAATGCAATAGCTTTGGAATATGTAGAGTATATAAGGAAGTATAAATTAAAAGCAGAAGATACTGTTCTTTGGATGATGAAATCAAACTGGGCTTGCAATATTGCGATGTATCCCTCTTTTATTAAGAGTCTCATTGAAAAAGAGGGTGTAGATATGACAAATGCCGGTGTCTATACAGGGGAACTGACCATGGTGGAAATTGGTCCTGTTGTATCTATTAAAACATATTTTGCCTATATGTTTGGAGGTAATTTAAAGAAAATAGGATGTATGATCAGGCCGTACGAACTTGTAAAAGGAGAAACTGACAGAGTTATACTGGAAGCCCGGGATACTTTTGCTAAGGCCTTTTTAGGGGAACTTAGTTTTATGGATGCTGTGAAGATGGCCATCGAAAAACTGGATAAAATTAAGTATAAAAAAACAAATAAGCCCAAAGTTGCCATTTTTGGAGATCTCTATGTTCGGGATAATGAGGTAATGAATCAGGGACTCATTAGTTATATTGAGGATGCTGGTGGAGAAGTAATTATTACTCCTTATAATGATTATGCTAAAATTATTAGTGGTGCTCTTTTTAAGAGATGGACAAAAGAACTTAAATTATCTGAAGTCGTACTATTTAAATCACTTCTAACTGCTATGGAAGCTCTTGAAGGTAGATATCATAATCACCTTGGAAAATATATTGGAAAGCAGACACGCTCTAAAAATCCAATGGCTGAAAAAGAACTGGCAAAGTTCAATATAAGAATTGAACAGGAAGGTGAGAGTTATGAAAATATTCTTAAAATATTTCATATTATGAAAGAACATCCGGATGTATCTCTTTTTATACAGACCAATCCTGCTTTCTGCTGTCCTGCTTTGGTAACTGAAGCTATGAGTGCAGAGATTGAAGACTTTACCGGTGTGCCTGTTTTATCAATTACTTACGATGGTACCGAAGCTCCTAAAAATGATGTTATTATTCCGTATTTGAAATTTGCAGGCAAAAGATCAAACATTTCTCATATAGAAAAAGAATCTGCAGGTTGATATACATATCTGTAGAGACGTTGCATGCAACGTCTTTACAAATATGTTATTGATATTTTTACATTCCGAAACTAATACCCATACTGTTTGTTCTTAAACTAATAAACTGACCTGTTAAAGGTTCTTTATTCCCCAGGTTGAATTTGTAAACATAGGTTGCATCCGTAGGATCGTAAATTTTTACATCACCGTTGAACCCGTTAACAACCATCTTTACAGGGATAACCATATCTAAAACATCTTCTGTTAAGAGATATGCATATTGATTTAGATCAATATCAGCAATGAGGTCCATTTTACTGTTACTTAAGCTTTTATATATTTGAGCACTAAGTCCCTTTGTTATCCCTTTTGCATTTTCATCATAGTTTAACCACAGAAGATATGATTTTCCATTTCCCCAAGCTTTTCCCTTTGCAGGTTTATCGACAAAAAGGTGAATTCCAAATCCTGCATGAGTATCTTCAGCACCATCTTCGTATCTAACGTTGAATTCGTAAACCATCATACCTGCCTGAGGAGCAGGTATATCTACTCTTGCCATACCTGACTTTAAATTACTTTGATACAATCTGTCACCAATTACCGCCCAGTTACCATCTGCAAAGTTCAGATCGGTAGCACTTAGACTGAAAAGCGGGACAATCGAAATAAGTGAAAGTACAACTAATGTTAAAATAATTCTCTTCATGAAAACCTCTCTATGAATTTATTTATTTACATTATAAGTTGAGATTACCAATTTCTCAAGAAAATAATTAATAAATATAATTAATCACCTCAAAATCTATCAAAATCATCATCATCCAATGTAATAACTTCAGATGGATTAACCTGCCTGATACCAGTTTCATTTTGTAATGTTAATGTTCTACCTGGAGCTTTCTCTGGTTCATATTCAATTTGCCGTGGAATATTTGTATAATCAACTGATTTTAGCTTAAAAGTGGCAATCATATTTTTTAGTTCAGTACTTTGTGAAGCTAGTTCTTCTGCCGCAGCTGCACTTTCTTCTGCACTTGCTGTATTTGACTGGGTAACCTGGTCTATTTGATCCAACCCTGTGGTAATTTGATCAATTGCCTGGGCCTGCTCTCTGCTGGCAGCTGATATTTCTTCAAGAAAATCTGCAACCTTCGATGATCCTGTCATAATAGATTCCAGTTGTTTTGCTGTATGTTCTACACCCTTGTTACCAGAGTTTATGTTTTTAATTGATTCTTCCACCATTTCTGTTGTTTCTTTAACTGCCTGGGAACTCCGAACTGCCAGGTTTCTGACTTCATCTGCAACAACCGCAAATCCTTTTCCATATTTTCCTGCTCTTGCAGCTTCAACATTGGCATTTAATGCAAGGAGATTTGTTTGAAATGCTATATCATCAATTACTTTTACTATTTTCTTTATTTGGTCTGAAGAACTATTGATCTTTTCCATGGACATACGAAGAGTTTCCATCTGTTTGTTTCCCTCTTCTGCATCAACAACAGCCTGCTTTGCCAGAGTATTTGCTTCATTTGCATTGTCTGCATTCTGTCTGGACTGACTATTAATTTGTGTAATGGATGCTGAAACTTCTTCAAGAGAACTGGCAGACTCTGTTGCTCCCTGAGATAAGGATTGACTTGCCTGTGCAACCTGATCAGCACCGGTATTTACCTGGGAAATAGAATTATGAACTCTACCCAGGAGACTGTTTAAAGATTCATTCATCTTAACTAATGAATGTCCAAGCATATCCTCATCAGAAGCAAGTCTGACATCTGCAGTAAGATCTCCCTGTGCAACTTCTTCTACCATACTGCTTTTATATTGGAGGCTTTCTACCACCCTTGAAAATGAAGTGGAAAGAACTCCTGTTTCATCTTTTTTTAAAGATAATTTATTGTCAATAATAATATCAAAATTACCATCTCCAATTTTTACTGCATAGTCATTAAGTATTGTAAGTGGTTTTATAATTTTGTTAATAATTATAATTATTATAACTGATAAAATAATCATGGCTATTAAAAAGGCTATACCTGTACCACTTGTAACTTCATCACTTAGCTTAGCCATGTTTTGTCTTGCAGCAGCAAAATCAGCATGTTGTACAGCAATATTCATAGTCTGAAACATGACTCCAACAGTTCTACCGGAAAAATCATAAATAGGAAAAGTGCTTAAAACATAATTTCCATTTTCTTCTGAGAATATTTTTTCCCTTCCATTGTTAAGGAGTGATAAACTAACAAGAGGATCTGTTATTTCCTTATTTGTGGCATCTGTTAAAACATATGTATTTTCAAGGACGGGGTATTTTTTAGGATCTGCTAAAGATTTTGCAATAGGAAGTTGATCCGCATCCATATATACAGCATACTCAATTTGATCAGAAGTTTTAATAATATCGAAAATTTCATTAAACGCAAACAAAACTTCAACGGATCCTAAATGCTGTCCACTGCTTTCAGTTAGTGGGGCAATACCTCTAATAGCAAAACCTCCTCGTCCAACTTCAATTCCTGATATTGGTTTATGAGATCCACTATTAATTTGCAGAACAGTATTACGAAAGGACGACAAGTCATCAGAAACATCAATTTTTACACCATCTCTGGTTGTCTGATATCCATTTCGCCAAAGTCGTACAATACTTCTGGCATTTGGAAGGTGAAAGTGGAGTTTTAGGAGGGATCTCCCTGTTTGTTCTTTATAACCATCAATATAGGGCTTAAGAATTACTCTAAGCATTTCTCTTGCTTTTTGTCCTTCAGGGGAGTATTCGTCTTCGATATTACCACTTAGTGCAATTTTATATGCGTTTTGAATTTCTGGTAATTTTGTGAAAAATGCCACTTCCTGAAGAGCTCTGCTGCCTATAGTTTCAATACTTGAATAAACAAGATTTACATTTTCTACAATTCGCTCATTTATGGTATTATCAAAAACTTTCTTACTATTATCAGCTACATTTGTATTTACAAAATCCAAAAGTATGGAAATACCCATAAAGGAGGCAATTCCAAGAATTGAAAGTAGAATAATTACTGGAATTACGATTTTACCTTTAATACTTTTAAAAAAAGATATTTGTTTTTTTGCCATAGTTTTACTCCTCAGGTATGTCATTTAATATATTCTGGTCTTCGCCAGAAATTAATTTTTCTACATCCAATAATATTTTTACTTCTTCACCTTGCTTTGCAAGTCCTTGAATATATTGATTATGTCTGGAAGCATTTTTAAAAGATGGTGGTGCTCCAATATTGGATTTCTGAATATCGTGAACTTCAGAAACCGTATCTACAATAAATCCTATGGTATTATCCTTGACTTTTACTATTATAATACAAGTACGGTTGTCGTATTCTCTTTCTTTGAGCCCAAATCTTAGTCGTAAATCTACTGCTGGAATAACTTTCCCTCTTAAATTAATTACGCCTTTAATATACTCAGGCATATCGGGAATAACTGTTATATTTGGAAGTTCTTCAATGGCTGTTACCTGGGCAATATCTATTCCATATTCCTCTTTGCCAAGATGAAACAGCAGGTATTTATTATTTGGGGTATCAGGATCTTCATCATCGAGTAACAGTACATTATTCTCTAAGTCATTATTTGCCATCAAGCCTCCCAGAGCAAGAAACTCTATTTACAGATAGTAACAAGTATTATCTATTTTAGTTTGTAAAGCAAGGATAAAATTTATCGAGGCTTTTGCGATGTCTATTGAATTGGTTTTGTTTTGGCTTCTTGTGCCAGTTTTACTGATCTGCATTAGAGAAGAAGTGTTTTGGACATAGTAAATGTGACAAGCTCAAAAAGCTCTTATCTTAAAGGAAGATCAATTGTTATTTCGGTTCCATTGCCGACTGAGCTTGAT
>JAOZPU010000058.1:8166-11653 GCA_029932585.1 Spirochaetia bacterium
TTATCTTAAAGGAAGATCAATTGTTATTTCGGTTCCATTGCCGACTGAGCTTGATATAGATAGTTCTCCTTCGTGAGCTTCGACAATATTTTTGACAATTACCATTCCCAGACCTGTTCCTCCACCTTTTGAAGAGGAGTAAAATGGTTCAAAAATATGTTTTTGAATATCTGTATTCATTCCTTCACCATTATCTTTAATTTTAAATTGGAGAGAGCTGTTGATTTTTTCTGCACTAATAGAAAACAGTCCCTTTCCAGCCAGAGCTTTTCTTGCGTTTTCTGCAAGGTTCATCATTACTCTCAACATTCTTTCAGAATCAAATACCGCATGATCGTTAAATTTGTTTTCAAATTTAATTTCAATATTACTGGAAGAAAATCTTCTTTGCACGGAAGTTTTAAGTTCTAAAAGGAAATCGCCAATATTGACAATATTCATTTCCAGCCTAATATCCCCTCTGGAATAATCCAAAAGTTCACTGGCCAGATTATTTATACGCTCAGTTTCAAATTTTATATTTGAAATATATTTCTTTGTTTTATCAGCGAGGTCAGAATCTAAAAGTAAAAGCTCTGTATAAGCTTTTACTGTGGATATAGGATTTCTAAGATCGTGAAGGATCATTGACGAAAATTTACCTAAATTTGACAGCCTCTCCTTTTTTATTATTTCGACCTGGGCTATTTTAAGATCACTATTTGCTTTTTCCAGTACAATATTTCTTTCTTTTAAATCTTCAAGAAAGGTTTCATTACTTTTGCGGACCATTGAAGATAGGGAGCGTACAATGGAGAATGCAACAGAAGAATTTTCCCGAATCATATTTTGAAAATCATGTTCACCAATTTGAAGGAGTTTTGTATGTGTCTTTGTTTTCACAGTTGCGGATCTTGGGAGGTTATCTATAAGAGCCATTTCTCCAAAAAGTTTTCCATGGCCGTGAACGGCAAGCATATCTTCATCGTTTGTTCCATAGGCTTTCCATACCTCAACTTCGCCACTCATAATAATATAGAACTTATCGGCAGGATCACCCTCGTTAAAAAGTATATGCCCCGGTCCTATAGATTTTGCTGTGCAGTATTTGGAAATACTAATAATATCAGTGTCAGATAATTCTCCGAAAAAAGGGATGCCTCTTAAAAAATCAAAAAAATTATCTACCATAACTACCTCTTTAATAATAATTGTTATTATAATACTATCTAGTTGCGCTATTTACAACACATCACTTAAAAGGAATATTTATGGAAAAGGTACTACAACTTGAATCCGGGACACTATTTCGTACTATTGTTAAAAAAATTATAGAACCCAGAGGGTATGAAGTAATTGCAACCGACGTAAGTGCAACAGCTTTTTCCATACTGGAAGAAAATGAAATAAGCCTGATTATTACCGGAAATGAACTTGTTGATATGTCCGGAGTGGAATTTATAGAGATTCTAAGTAAAAGTAAATTTTCAAACATACCTGTTATAGTACTTACTTCTACTGATTCTCTGGAGCTTCGAACAAAATTATTTTCTCTTGGAATTGTAGATTACATATTAAAGAAGGATGTAAATACAACAAAGCTTGAAAACTATTTTGACTCTCTTATTAAAGAGGATACTCTTCTAAAACAAATTCAGGAGGAGAGTATTGCCGTTTTGGATGATAGCAAGTTTGGTTTAAATGTAATAAAAAATATCTTTGAACTTCATAAAATTAAAAATGTAACCTATTATACTGATCCACATAAATTTTTAGCTGATTATGAAAAATACTCAATTTTTCTTGTAGATCTTGTATTACCTGAAATTTCCGGTGAAGAGGTCATTATTCAACTAAGAAAGAAGAAAAAAGATTCTGTAATAATTGTTGTTTCAGGAATTACAAATTTTAAAACTATTTCCCATGCAATGATGTATGGTGCAGACGATTATATTAGTAAACCATACGATAACAGTATTTTTATGGCCAGGTTTAAAGCAAATGCCAGAACATATTTTCTCTATAAGGAGCTGGAAAAAAGAGCTGTTACAGACGGTCTTACAGGTTTATACAATCATCGCTATATTTATGACTATGTTGGAACACATATAATGGAGAAAGAAAAGTTAGGATGTAACTTTTGTGTGCTTTTACTTGATATAGATCATTTTAAACATGTTAACGATACCTATGGGCATCAGGTAGGAGATTTGGTATTAATGACTCTGTCTAAAATATTTGATAAAGCATTTGGAGAGGATGCAGTATGCGGCAGGTATGGCGGGGAAGAATTTATGGCTGTTCTAAAGAACACAAAACTTGAAGAAGGCCTAAAAGTAGTAAATGCTTTCAGAGAAAAAATAATGGAAACAGAATATCCTGGCCAGGATTTTAAAATTACTGTTAGCGGCGGACTCGTTGAGCATAGCACTGAGACTTCTGCTGCTATAATTAAAAGATCTGATGATCTGCTGTATATAGCAAAAGATAGTGGTAGAAATCAGATTTGCTCGTAATCGAAGGGATTACTGTTTCTTAAAAAGGGTACTTTGAGATATAAACATTCCGCCAAGCATCAATACACAACCTATAATACCTTTAGCGCCTAATGTTTCACCTAAAAGTAACCATCCTCCGAGTACAGCAAAAACTCCTTCAAGGCTGAGTATTATGGCAGCATGTGCTGGGTGAACTTTTTTCTGGGCATATACCTGCAGGGTATAGGCTATACCCACAGAAAAGATACTTCCATATAAAATTGGCATCCATGCCATAAGAAGGGTATTTGTTTGTACATTTTCAATAATAAATGCAGATATTAAACTTAATCCTCCACAGACCAGGTATTGTACAAAGGCAAGTTTAAGTGCATTTACTCTGGGAGAAAAATGAGATATTGCAATAACATGGGAAGCCCAGAAAAAGGCACTTAAGAGAACAAATATATCTCCAATATTTATTTTAATAGTTCCTTTTACAGATAAAAAATACAATCCTGTAATAGATAATAATGCCCCGGCCCATCTTCTCCAGCCAGCTTTATGCCGGGAAAAAATTCCAAAAATTGGAACAATAATAACGTACATTCCTGTAATAAAACCAGCCTTTCCAGCACTTGTATATACAATTCCTATCTGCTGAAGAGAAGCACCCAGGTAGAGTAGTATTCCGCCAATTGCCCCATAAATTATAATTGGTTTTGAATTCTGCTTATTTACAATGGTAGTTTTTTTTTCTAACAATATTATAGGTAAAAT
Organism: Spirochaetia bacterium; assembly: GCA_029932585.1. Classification (GTDB taxonomy): domain Bacteria; phylum Spirochaetota; class Spirochaetia; order B11-G9; family B11-G9; genus JAJRQE01. Next base: position 11,403 of record JAOZPU010000058.1, read on the forward strand.
TGAAACTGCACCTATAAGAAATCTTATTCCATTAAATGTGAAGGGTCCTATAAATTCCATTCCAGCACGCTGGGCTGTAAATGAAACTCCCCAGATAATTGCTGTTAAAAGCAGAAGAAAGTCGTTTTTTAGAGTATTACTGTTCATTTTTTTGATTATATTACATATAATTTGTTTATTCTACTTAGATAATTCTACAATAGATGGACTTATTGGATGAATTATTGTAATTAGATAAATAATGTGTTAGT
>JAOZPU010000058.1:11753-16482 GCA_029932585.1 Spirochaetia bacterium
TTTAAATATATTTTTGAGGGCAGTACTATGAGCGATCGTGATAATGATAAAAATATTGACGACCTGGTAAAATTATCTTTTTTTACTGACATTGGTGTTGCCATAACATCGGCACGTACTATGAGAGAGATGCTGGACCGGGTTATGGAAAAAATTGGAACAATTTTTGTACCTCTAAACTGGTCTCTTCTTCTTAGAAACAGTAAAACAGGCGAATTAACATTCAAAATTGCTGTTGGTGAACGGGCAGATAAACTTGTTGGTGTTAAAATTCCAAGGGGCACTGGAATAGTAGGGTGGATTGCAGAGAATGGGAAATCCTTAATAATTGAAGATGTTTCAAAGGATGAAAGGTTTATAGGGAATGTAGATAATATTACAGGTTTTAGTACTGAATCTATAATTGGTGTCCCACTAAAAGTAAATGGTAAAGTTTTTGGTGTTGTTGAATTAATTAATAAATTAAACGGTGAATGCTTTAGTGCGTATGAACTAAAACTTCTTCAGACCATTGCAGATTTTGCCGCTGTTGCCCTGGAAAAATTCTATTATTTAAAGGCAATAAAAAAAGTTGCATCTATGGACAGTCTTACAGAAGTCTTTAACAGGCGGAGTTTTGATAAAATTCTTATTAAAGAGATTGAACGGTGTAAACGTTATAATCACCCCTTAGCTGTACTTATGATCGATATTGATTATTTTAAACAGGTTAATGATAAATATGGACACCCTGCAGGTGATATTGTTTTAAAGAAAACAGCAGAATTACTTACTAAAAACAGCCGTATGACAGATAGTGTCTACAGATATGGTGGAGATGAATTTGTAGTTTTAATGCCCGATACCTCGGTTGAAGATGCAGAGATAGTTAGGGAACGAATAAAAAATGACAGGGATGTAATTAATAATCAGGAAGATATAATTCCTGTTACCTACAGTATGGGGCTGCATTCTGCAGGACCTGATGGTGTAGATGATATTCTTTCATATTCTGATATCGATCTCTACAGGCAGAAAGATATAAGGGGAAATGGCAATTTCGAAAATATGAATGCCCATGTAGAGGAGTTTCTTGATGAAGAAGAATAGTATTAAAGCAGTTGCTTTTGATATGGATGGAACACTCCTGACAGATTCAAAAGAAATTTCAACAAGAACCAGAAGTTGTTTTGAAGCCCTTGAAAAAAGGGGTATATCATTAATTTTATCAACTGGAAGAAGTTATGAGGCTTTAGAGCCATATAAAAAAGAACTTAATCTGAATCACCCTGTTATTTGTTATAATGGAGCAGGAGTACTTGGTAATGATGGGGAATCTATTCAGAATCATCTTCTGGATGATGATATTTCCAGGTATTTAATAGATTTTGCCAGAAAAGATGGGGTACATATTCAAATTTACAGAGAGGGGAAACTCTATTTTGAGGAAAGAACTCCTGAGGCTGAATTTTATGAAAATCATGTAAACTTAGTTGGTAATCTGGTGAATTTTGATAATTTTACTCCTCTGAAGTTTACAAAAATTATGTATCTTGGGGATCATGGCTACCTTGAAGGTTTTGTTCCTGGATTTATAGAGAAATTTGGTAAAAAATTATCTGTTATGTTTTCGAATCCTATGTTTTTAGAGTTTATGGACGGGAAGGTTTCAAAAGGTAATGCATTGTATGAAGTTGCTGACTATCTTGGTATAGGCACCAGTAATATAATGGCTTTTGGTGATGGAGAAAATGACATTAGTATGATACAGACTGCTGGTATTGGTGTTGCCATGGAGAATGCAGCGCGGGATGTTAAGGCAGTGGCAAATATTATAACTCTTTCCAATAATGATGATGGTGTTGCTGAATTTTTAGAAGAGTTTTTTGAGTTGTAGATTTTTTTATTATTTTTCGAGAGTGACTTATTATGCTATACTAAATGTGCATTATTAATAGGAGAGGTCATATGGAAACGTCACCACATAAGTCGAATAAAAAATTCAGCTATAAGGATTATCTTTCCTGGACTAATGAGGAAGAGAGATGTCAGACTTACAGAAGGGGTAAAGTTAGAAGATCTTATTGATGAAAGTATTAATAGTAGTGTCCTTGGTGGTGAAGATATTTCTCTTATGCTTTTTGTTAGAAAGAAATAGTTAAGCAGTATAAGTTAGTTCTTATGTTACAGTCTGTTCCCTTGAGATCTTAGTGAGTATCCCGGTTGCCTTTCATTTGCACTTTCATCGTAATTTTCCATGTCGAAAACTTTTCTTAAATTAATTCTTAAATCCGGAAGAATATCCATGGAAGGAGTCCTTTTGTAGTCGAAAACAGCTGGTTTGCCGTATACATTATTTTTTAACACATATTTCCAGACAATCTTTCCTGCAGGATCAACAATCCAGTATTCTTTAACTCCCTTTCTTTCGTATAGATCCCTTTTTACAATCTGATCTCTCGATGCTGATGTAGGAGAAAGAATCTCTATGACAATATCGGGAGCTCCTGTACAGCCCTTTTCGTTCAATTTAGATTTGTCACAAATAACAGTAATATCGGGTTGAACAATCGTACTTATCTTATTTGTGTTCTCATCCTCTTCCGGCAGGAATATATCAAAAGGTGCAGAAAATACCTGGCAGGGTTTCGATTCCAGAAAATTAAAAATAGAGTTGAACAATATTCCAGAGACCCTTTGATGGTTTGTCCCAGGTGCCGGACTCATGCTGAAAGCCTCTCCTTTGATTAGTTCCCAACGTTCATCCTCTCCCCAGGCTTTGTACTCGGCATAGGTAAAGTGATTTTTTTTGTATTCTTTTGTTAAGGCCATAATGTCCTCCGGTTGATTTTAGTATAATACTTGCTGTCATTAAAGAAAAGCGCACTTTTTATTATGAGACCTGATTTACTGGTCTTGAAAGATGTATTTTACCCAGTGGATGGGAATCTACCTTGCATCGGGGTTTAATATTTAGTACCATAAACATATGAGAAGGATAGTAAATCCGACATCCGATATGTTTGTTCGCTTTCTGCTGGGACTTGAAGAGAATAAAACAATTCTTATCGATTTTATAAACACCATTCTTCTTGATTCGGAATTTGAACCTGTGGTAGATCTGACAATACTTAATCCTTTTAACTTAAAAGAGGGATTGGATGATAAAGAAAGTATTCTGGATGTAAAAGCCAGGGATAAAATAGGCAGAGTATTTGATGTAGAAATACAGGTAATAGGGAATGCTTCTTTTGTAAAACGGTCACTATACTATTGGGCAAAAAATTATCATGGCCAACTTAAAGAAAGTGAACACTATACAAAATTGATGCCCGTAGTATGTATAAATATTCTAGATTTTGTGTTGTTTGAAGATATTAAAAAAGCACATAGTTGTTTTTTAGCTGCCGAGAAAGATAATCCTGAATATGTTTTAAGTGAAGATTTCCAAATACATTTTTTCGAGTTGTCAAAAATAGATGTGGAAAATAGAGAAATGTTCAAAAATCGGCTTGAGAAATGGGCTTACTTTTTTAAGAAAGAAGGCCTTTTAAGTGAGGAGGAAGAGATGCAGGTATTAATAAAAAATGACAGTGTAATGGAACGGGCACATGAGTCCTATAAAAAGTTTACAGCTAATGATGAAATGGTTGAAATCTATGAGGCTAGAGAAAAGCGCATAAAAGATGAAGCCAGTAATATTGCTTATGCCCGTGAAGAAGGGCTAGAGCAAGGTATAGAACAAGGACTGTATAAAGCAATCCAACGTCTTAAACGTAAGGGGCTTTCGTCTGAGAAAATATCTGAATTATTGGAAATTCCTATTGATGAGGTTGCAAGAGAGCATAAATAATGTGAGGATATTCTGAGCATGGAAAAAGCTATAAAAAACGTATAAGAGATGAAGCAAGTAATATTACCTATGACCACGAAGAAGGACTGTAGCAGGGTCTAGAAGTAACTGCCCTGCGGATGGTTGATAAAGGGTTTTCGGTAAATGATATAACCGATATTACTGGGCTTGCTGTTAAGGTTGTTGAGGGGTTGATGGCTGGGAAGTAGTTTTATTCTGTTCTATTATTGTGTAGAATAGTTATTTTCTTGTTGTAGTCTAATGATGAAAGTATTAGCAGTAGTGTTCTTGGTTGGGCAGATATTCCTCTTATGCTTTTTGTTAGAAAGAAATAGCTTTACATCATTTTTTTGTTTTTAATTAAAGCCTGTTATATTTCTTTGGAGATGGTTCTGTTACCTTCTCATCGGGGCCAAAAACCTTTAGCAGATCAAGCTTAAAATCGGGGAGTTTTTCAAAAGAGGGAGTTCCTTTATAGTCAAAAATTTGAGGTTTGCCGTATTGTTTATCAACTAGAACATATTTCCAGAGAATTTTATCTACAGGATGAACAATCCAGTACTCTTTTATCCCTTTTTTCTCGTACAGATGTCGTTTCTTTATTTGATCCCGGGATGCTCCAGTGGGCGATATTATTTCTATAACTACATCCGGGCAGCCGGTACAGCCTTTTTCACTTAACTTTGATTTATCGCATATTATTGAGATGTCGGGTTGGACTATAGTACTTATTTTATCTTCTGTTTCATTGGGTTCCGGGAGGAAAACATCGAAAGGGGCAGAGAATACCTGGCATGGTTTATCTTCCAGGAAGTTAGCAATTTGTCTTGAAATCTCAACAGAGTATCTTTGATGTGTCATTCCTGGTGCTGGGGACATATCATAGGCTTCTCCATC
>JAOZPU010000204.1 GCA_029932585.1 Spirochaetia bacterium
GCTATGAGTCGTACCGGAAGAGCGAAGCGATGAGGAACGATCTCAGCAACCAAAGGAGATATAAAATGCAGAAAACAATTGAAAAATTAAAAGAACTTACAAAAGATGTTGTACTCCTTGAACATGCTGTTGCAACACTATCCTGGGATCAGGAGACCTATATGCCGCCAAAAGCAATAGGGGAAAAAGGTGAGCAGCTTGCCCTCCTTCAGGGTATACTCCATGAAAAAATTACATCATCTGATATTGGAAAATTATTAGATGATCTAGGTGCTGATGATAATAACCCTGCAGGTAAATCTGATTCATTATCCCCAACTAACAGTGCATATATTAAAGAAACTTACAGGCAGTATAAAATACAGACAAGACTCTCTAAAAAACTGGTAACAGATTTAGCTCTGGAAACAAGTCTTTCCCAGGCATCATGGATAGAAGCAAGAAAAAAATCTGATTTCTCATTATTCCAACCACATCTGGAGAAAGTACTTGAATTAACTAAACAAAAAGCTGAGGCAGTTGGATATAAAGAAACTCCCTACGATGCCCTTTTAGATGAATTCGAACCATGGAGTACTACAAAGGAAGTTGCAGATATTTTTAACTCCACTCAACCCTGGCTTACAGATTTTATTGGGAAAATTAAAAATTCGAAACAGGTGGATGACAGTTTTCTTCTAAAAGATTTTGATATTTCAAAACAGGAAATTTTTGGAAGGAAAGTTTTACAGGATATGGGATACACCTATGACAGAGGGCGCCTGGATGTTTCTGTTCACCCTTTTACAACAACCCTTGGAAAAGATGATATAAGACTTACTACCAGATACCAGAAAGACTTCTTTAAAACAGGTTTATTTGGAATTATTCATGAATGCGGGCACGGACTTTATGAACTTGGTTTTGGTGATAAAGTCCGGGGTAATCTTCTGGCAAGTGGAACATCTCTTGGAATTCATGAATCTCAATCCAGAACCTGGGAGAATGTTATAGGAAGATCAATGAGTTTTTGGAAATACTACTATCCTGAATTACAAAAGTATTTTCCTGAAAATCTGACAGGTATCAGTCTTAATGAATTTTACAGAGGTATTAATAAGGTTGAACCCTCTCTTATTAGGGTGGAAGCAGATGAAGTTACATATAACCTGCATATTATCCTCCGGTTTCAGCTTGAACAGGAATTAATATCCGGGGCTTTATCTGCAGGAGATCTTCCAGATGCATGGAACAAAAAAACAAAAGATTTTTTTGGAATTACCCCTGATACTGATGCAAATGGGGTACTACAGGATATTCACTGGCCTATGGGAGCATTTGGCTATTTTCCAACCTATGCACTGGGTAATCTTTACAGTGCTCAATTTTCCTCTGTTATGGAAAAAGATATCAATGTAAATGAATCTCTTGAAAACGGAAACCTTAGTGATATCCTTGATTGGTTACGAAACAAAATTCACATTCATGGAGCTTCAAAATCAGCAGAAGAACTTGTACTGGATATAAGCGGTGAAAAATTAAATCCGGAATACTTTAAAAAATATCTTGAAAATAAATATAAGCAGATTTATAATCTATAAATATATTATTTAGTCAGAATTTTTTAAAAATTTTAAAATTTCATCTGCTTTTAATACCTTGCCACTCGATTTAACAGTGCCATCTACAACAAGAGCAGGTGTTCGTGTTACCCCATAGTTCATAATATCTGTCATATCAGTTACTTTTACAATTTCTGCATCTATACCCATAGACTTAGCAGCATCTACCGCATTTTTTTCAAGTTTCATACATGAAGGGCAACCCATTCCAAGAATTTCAATTTTCATTTTCATAGTCCTTATATAAAATTTTTCTTCTAAAAAACAATATTCAAAATCAATCCTGCAAGAGTAAAAAATACAAGCAGGATAATAAAAAATAGTAATAACAACTGAGGCTTCATTACTTGTTTAAGCATCATAAACTCTGGAAAACTTGCAGCAACAACACTCATCATAAAAGCCATAGCGGTTCCTACAGGTAAACCCTGTTTAATAAGTGTTTCAATTACAGGAATTACTCCACTTGCATTGGCATACAACGGAATCCCCAAAAGAACTGCTCCGGGAACACTCCACCATTGGCCACTACCCAGATGTTCAAGTATCCAGTTATCGGGAATAAATCCATGCATTATTGCTCCCAGGCCAACACCTGCAAGAACCCAGATCCATACCCTGGTAAATATGGTTACAAGCTCATTTACTGCAAAATTATGTCTGTTTTTAAACCCACTTATTTTCTCCACCCTAATTGCCTGTTCATGATCTCCTTCAGATAAAGAAGCACGATCCAGTGCTTTCTGACCTATAACTGTAAGATATCTATCCGCTTTAAGGAGATCGATAAAAAGACCACCAATTACACCCGACCCTATACCTATGGCCACATAAATAACCATGAATTTAAATCCCAGAATGGACCCCAGGAGAATTACTGCAATTTCGTTTATTAAAGGTGAAGTTATTAAAAACGACATTGTTATTCCCAATGGAATACCAGCACTTGTAAATCCTAAAAATAGAGGAATACTGGAACAGGAACAAAATGGTGTAATAGCACCAAATCCGGATGCAATAAAATAGCCGGCCCATCTGCCTCTTTTTTCAAGATAGTTCTTAATTTTGTCAGTGTTTAATCCAGCCCTAAGAAAGGAGATCAGATAGATCATAACTATAAGAAGCACATAAATTTTGGAAACATCCTCAAAAAAGAAATGAACAGACTCTGCCAGTCTTGTATTTGCAGTTAATCCCATAATTCTGTAAACAATCAAATCTGCAAACAAGGTAAAAACAATCAAATCACACCACCATATTTAGTTATATAGCTAAATATAATAAATAAGAATTGATTAATCAAGAGTTAAATTGTATTATTTTAATATGTACAATACAATTCAAAAATTTAAAGCATTGGGAGATGAAAACAGATTTAGAATACTAATGATGCTACTGCAAAAACCACTTTGTGTTTGTGAATTACTTGAAGTTCTGGACATTAAGGGAGGAACCCTGTCAGCACATCTAAAACTACTAAAAAATGCAGGGCTTATAAACCAGGAAAAAGATGGACGATGGGTGGTTTATTCCATATCCTCCGAAGAAACAAAGCTTTTTTTAACTGAAATAATGGAACACCTTAAAGAAAATACAATAATTCAGAAAGACAAAGCTACTGTCAGTACGATAAGTAGAGATATTTGCTCCAGATAGGTTAAACCTCAAAAGTAAAATAATCATTATTTTAATTATTTACAAAATGTCCAGGCATTAACATGTTTTACCCCCTCCCTGTTGCCCATATTAATATCATCCAGAGAGATAACCAGTTTTTCATAATTATCTTTTATCAATTCCAGGTTGCCAAATTCTCTATTAATAACAGTTTCATCAGAAAGCAGATAAGTTACCTGAATATACTTTTTATCACCATTTGCCTCTGCAATAAAATCGATCTCTTTTCCATTAATCTTACCAGTATAAACTTTATATTGCTGTCTTTTAAGTTCCATATAGATGACATTCTCTAAATACCTGCCAATGCTAAAATCAAAGGATGAGGAAAGGTAGTATTTAAATGCAAGATCGTTTAAATAGTATTTTTTTTCACCTTTTAATATTTTTTTCCCTTTTAGGTCATAGCGAACAGAATCATGAATAAAATAGGCTTCTTTTAAAAAAGTAAGATAAGTTCCAATTGTTTCATTATTTGTTCTATACCCGGAGCTTGTTAACGTTTTTACAACAGAATTTACAGAAAAAGGAGACCCTAATGAATCAATAAGAAAATCAACAAGCTTTCCAAGCAAAACAACATCACGAACATTATTTTTCTGAATAATATCGCGTAAAATAATTGAATCCTTAAGGCTTGCTATATAATTTTGTTGCAATTCTATATTGTTTAATGAATATATTTCCGGTATTCCGCCATTTTTAAGATACTCTAAAAAAGTGATTTTATTTTTTTCAAGTTTTTTTATTCCACAGTATTCACCATAGCCAAAAGGAAATACCTCAAAACTCACATACCTACCACTTAAATAAGTAGCGAGATCAGAAGAAAGAACATTTGCATTCGAACCGGTTATAAAAATCTCATATTGCACCTTATATTGTTGTGACAGTGAGTTTATAACTTTCTCCCAACCCTTGATTTCCTGAATTTCATCCAGAAAAAGGTAGATTTTCCCTTTCGGTTTGAGATTAGATCTGTAAAGTTCTATTGTAGTAATTAAGGCTTGCGAATCTTTTATATAATTAAAATCATGAAGATCCATGTTGATATATAAAATCCAAACCCAACAACCTCATCAGTCCAGAAATTATTACGTTCCAATTTTTCAAACATACCTGAGACCTCCATATAAATTACCTCTAGTTTTAAGTGTACTTGAAACTAGAGGCAAAAACAAGGATTATATTTCAAATATGCTTTTTGCGCTGTCCCCGTGAAAGAATACGACTATAATCATATTCTTTAGGTGCGAAGATACTATTTTACCAC
>JAOZPU010000059.1 GCA_029932585.1 Spirochaetia bacterium
TTATTATTTTTAAAAGTTTCAAAAAATTGATCCCAGTCTAATTTGCTAATTTTTTCTAATTCTGTAGTTTCAAGTTTTTTCCTAAAATCCTGTAAAGCAAAGAAAAAACCTGTAATAGAATCACCGGAAACCACTTTCCATTTAATAGTTCTATCGACTATTGTTATATCAAAAGGAAAATTATCCGGGATATCTACATTTTTCAGGTTTGATTTTTCAACTGCAGTACTAACCAGATCACTTTTAGCCTCAAGTGGGATTTCATCAGGCTTTAATACTTTTGTTTCAATATTTGTAGTTACAGGTACAACAACAGGATTATTAATTTTGATATATTTATAAATAAAGAAAAAGGAAATAAATGCTGCAGCGATTAAAAGTATTCCAAATATTTTTTTCTTAACGATAAACTTATTAAAAGTATTTTTTTCTACTTCTTTTGTACTTTCTAATTTAGTTATTCCTGCTAAAATACTTTCTAAAATAGATTTACTTTGTTTTAAACTAATATCCCAACTTTTCTTTTTATCTTTAAGTTCTATATTGTTAAAAGAATTTTTAATAATATTAGTTTCATCCACTTGAATCCCGTTTGAATATTTTTCATCATTTTCATCTGTTTTGTTTTTTTCTGAAAAATTTTCATTCTCTTTAAATTGCAATTTAAAAGATTCACGAGTTGTTTCAATTTTGCTTATTTTTTCTTTTTTGATACTTGGTTTTAGTCTATTATCAGTATTTGCGGCTTTAGTTTCTTTTAAAAAATTGTCTTTTTTTGTTATTTCCAGAGATTTTGTTTGGGATTTAGAAATTATATTTTTAGAACTCTTCTTTTTAGGTAAAGATTTACTTTTTTTACTTGTTTTACTAATCTCTATTATAGATTTTTCTAATTCTATGGCAGCAACTGATGGAACTGATAGTTTTGGTATTATTTCTGTTGGTAATTCATCTTCACTTATATTTTCTTTTTCGATTATAGAATCTAATTTCTTTTTTTGTACATTTTTTTCTTCAATAATTTCAATTTTTGTAATTTTATTTTGAATACCATAAATATCATCAATATCTACTGTTTCACCGGATTCTTCTTCCAATAACTCCTTAATAATATCTTTATATGCCATGAGGTATTTAAAAACTTTTTTTTGCAAATTTTTTGGTAAATTTATATCAACTCTTAATAGTAAAAATGCAACCATAGCTCTGTTTTCTTCATTCATATCCATACGACTTAATATAAAGTTCATATATAAAACAGTTTTCATGGGATTGTTTTTTGAAATAACAGAATCAATTTTCATAGCTTTTTTTATTGCTACTTTTGGAGAAAGAAAAGATCTATTTGTTATATCTTCGCTTAAATCTGCAGAAAGTGGGAAATTCCCTTGAAAAAGATGCTTTTTTAAAAAAAGTATATCGTTTTTATTTAATTTACTATATAGAGCGTTAATTGATAATTCAATAATACCATCTATAGGATAGTTTTGGTGATTAAGTAAAACCAAAGATATAATATAATGTTCCCTGGGTAAATTTCTCTCTGTTAATATTTTTTGTAAATATGAAGTTATATGTTTTGCCTCAGGATTAGCTACATTAAATTTTTCAATCAACTGATCTACCTGAGTACACCAGGAGTGGAGAGTTGCAAGTTTAAAAATTTCTTCAATTTCATTTTTCCAGTTCATATTTATACTTAAATCTTCGGTATTTTTTTTGTTAACTTTATTTTATAGATACCTTTGTCGATAGTAGAGATAAGCAAATTTGTAAATATAGGAATTGTTAAATGCAGGAAACGTTTCCTTTCGAGGAAATGGATAGTATTATCCATCAAAATAGAGATATTATATTAAATGGCATATTTGGTACCGCTACAACAATGGAAGTGGGATCTTCAATGTCCTTTGCAAAATATTTACGTCATGTTGGAATTACTTCAAGAAACTATTTATTATTTTTAAAAATTATTGAAACAAATAATAAATGGGTTGTTGATGAACTAATAGGCAAAAAAGATGCAAGATTACTTTTCTCAGTAATTAAACCTAATAGATTTTTAATTGAAAGGGCTTTTGACCTACTTGCAGCTTGGCATCCTGGACAAATTTATTCCAAAGTACTACTTTCGGTTCTGGGTATTGTAGAATACTCCTATCATCGTTCTGACGATGGTTATAATATATATCCTCTAAATATTACTGATATTCAGAATCTTGGAAAATTTCTGAATGAAGATAAAGACCAACTGGAAAGTACAAATGCATCTATTCTCGAAATACTTGATAGAATGAGTCAATTAGGAGAATATGAAAGAAGCGCACCAAAATTAAATATATCAAAACAGGCTTTTAATATAAGAGATGGGTTTTTTGATAATACTAAAGATTTAACTAATATAATTCCTGAAGTATTATTAATAAGACTTAAAAGGGAAGATGTTGAAATTTCACCAACAAAAGAGTTTTTTGATTTTACTTCAAAATTAAAAAACTAATTACTGTTTGTATTAGTTTTTTCTATAAAAAGTAGGAAATTTCTGTTATAATACATATAATCTAAGGTCAACTAAGGAGAGATAATGGCTACGAATACAAAAGAGATTGAAAAAATTATCTCTATTGTTGATAACAACCCTTATAGAATAAAAAATCAATTTGGAGACCCTGGCGGACTAATAGATTTATCTAGTGATAAAAGAGAAGTTCTTGTAATAGGTGATCTTCATGGAAGTATTGAAAATTTAAAAGCAATTGTAGAACATGAAGACAATGGGAAAAAGCTTAAAAAGAATAATTTATTACTAATTATCCTGGGTGATGGTATGCATAATGACCAGGTAGGTCAAATGCTGGAAATGGAATCTTCTCTGTTAGTTTTAGAAGAAATATTTAATCTCTTTTCCAAATATAAAGATAATGTAATTTATATACGGGGAAATCACGACACATTTGATTCCAGACTGGCCAAAAGTGCTATAAAGCAGGGACTGGAATTTAAAAATTATCTTCTTGAACATCGTGGGGATAAATATGTAGAAACTGTAAATGAATTTTTTGAATCTTTACCTGTTTTTATAATTGGAAATGGCTTTGTAATTACACATGCTGGCCCTATTAGACATGGCGCTACCAGAGAAGAAATAATAAATATAGTTGATAATCCTGACTATTATCATCAGCTTCTATGGAATAGACTACACGAATTTCGAGGCACACCAAGTATGAAAGAATATGATGAAAGTGATATTCGTAAAATGAATAAGAGAATGAACCTACCAGAGGACACTCCTTTCATTGTAGGACATAATCCTATGTGGGGAACAGGTGACAGAACAGGTATTTGGAAAGATATAATCGGTATTAAAAATCATTACATTATATACTCCAATATTGGAACTAAAGGACCATATTTACTTATTTCAAATGGTGATATTAAATCTAAATTTGCAATAACTGACTAAAAAAACAGGAGTTATTTTATGGCTGATAAAACAAATATGTTAATTCACGATATTATTGTAGATAAAAAAATAAGGAAATACTTGTATCTTGATAATACAATAGAAGAATTAGTTGATACTTTAAGTAACCTGGAATTAGTTAATTTTGGGGATGACTCTCTGGTTCCATTTACAGCTAAAATTCGTGGATATACTGGTGCAACAGATCAAAATGGTGCTCCCTGGTTACTAAAAGATATTCCGGATGATGAAGCCCCTATGCATAAATTTCAGGAAATAGCTTTTTATCTGGACTTCTTAATGAAAACTCCAGCTGCCCCAACTATTCTTATTAAACACAATGGAAAGTTTTATCGTGCAACTAAACATATACAGAATGCTATGCAAATAGGAAGTTATAACTATCTGGATCCACCATTTATGAAAATGCTTGGTAACGATTTAATTAATAGATGGTTGTTTTTTGATGAAGACAGAAATCCAAATAATTATATGGTAATTCATGATGATGACAGCAAACCCTATGTCGTTGTTATTGATTACAATAAAGCAGATCTTGAAACTGAAGAGATGAAAATTTATGGAATGGAAGATAAATTTGGTTGGCATCGGGAAGAGAAAACAAGATTCTTAACACTCCTTAAACCTGAGAATTTCGATATGTTCACCATAGAAGACTTTGATCAACGATTAAAAATAATGATGGGAATTAAAGAATCTGTTGTAACAGATATTTGTAAAAAAGTTTTTACAAAAGAAGTTTTTGAAGATCCATCTGCTGCAACCAAATTAATGGTAAATAATTTTAATTATCGAAGAGAATATCTAAATAAATATTTCAGAACCTGGTTTAAAGAAAAAGATCTTGAAAAAGAAAAAGAAGTAGACGCCAGGTATGCAGGACTGGGAAAATCTTTTAACGACTACTACAAAAGATAGATATATAATGGATTTTAATAGCGTTTCTGTAAACAATTGTTATATACTCAGAGATGAAATTTTTGATACAAAATTCTTTACCTATATTAATTCTAAAGCTATTTATAGTGCAAGTATTTTTCATTTGGGATTTTTTAAAGGAGATATAAGTCTATTATCTGAAGAAAAATTAAAAGAATATGAAAAACTCTCTATAAATTTATATAGATTAAATTCACCTTATCTCTACATACCTTTCGAAGTAGATTACCACGAAAACATTCTTTATCAGTCCTACTATGAATCTGATCATTTCCCTTTGTCTGTTTGGATAGAAGAAAAGAGTCTTATACCTTATAATATTTTTATACGTATAATTGAAGATATCATATATGGGCTCCAGGTACTTGAAACTGCTGGCCATAGTCACCTTTTTCTTACACCCGAAGAGATACTCATTCCCCTTCAATGGAAACCTGGTAGTCATGTTAAGCTTTACAATGTAGGTTTAAATTCGATTGTTAGCACAGTACTAAGTGAAAAAGAGATAAAAGAATATAGAAATATATTTGTAAATTATGATAATAATAAAATAGTTGAAAGTGAGTTAATAAAAAACCTTCCAGAAGATATATTCGCTTTTGCTAAAATTATTAACAGTATTATACCTCTATGTAATTTTGAGACTGAAGAAGATAAAATATTTATACAAAATATTATTGACAAGCTTATAAAGAAACCAGAATTTTATAATTCTATTAGTGAAATAATTACATTGTTCGAATCTATTTTTACTAAAAGTGATAAAAAATCAACATTACCGGAAAAGCCTCTGGATTATTCATATACAGGCCAGGCCAGTTTCGAAATACCCGAGTTTAATGAATGGCAGGAAGAAGCAGTATTGGAACCTTTTAATGATGAGGAAGCTGATATTACAGACATTGAAGAGAAATCTATTATTACAGAAAAAATATTACAAAATAAAAGACCTAAAATTCTGAACTCCGTAGCATCTATTTTTATAAAATTATTTTCAAAAAAAAAGAAATCAAACTCTGCAAGCAATACCCTTAACGAATATGCAGATAAGTTAAATGAGACAATTATTACTGACAATACTGTTACGAAGGATATTATAGTAGAAAATCGAGAAGATGATACACAGGGGACAATAGAAACTATCTCTAAGAACTCAATTGAAGTTGACCAGGAATCTTTGAACTCTAAAACACAAAAAATATTAGATGAAATTGATAATCATTTTAAAGTTTTTACTGATAATAATTTAAATAATTCAAATAATTTCTCTGAAATTAACAAAACGACTACTAATTCTCAAGAATTGGAACTTAAAAAGTCCTATAACAATGGTGATTTAGAAAGAAATATTAAAACAGAAGAAAACAATACTTTAAACTCTGAAATAGAAGAAACTATAAATTATAGCGATAATACTATTTATTCTGAATTTAATAAATCTTTACTTGAGCGTGATTATCTTAGAACTTACGATATTATTAAATTTTCAGTGAGTGGTGATTCTGAATTAGACAATTATAATATTGTAAAAGATTTAAAAAAGTCTTTAGATGATAGATTAAAACAGCTTGATGAACATTTTATTATTGAAGAAAACGGTAATATTATGTCTTCTTTATTGAAACTGGATTCCTTAGAACCAATGGAAATTACAGCTCAAAATAAAGAAGCAATTGAAGATTTGAAAAATAAGCTGGTACAGGATACCATTGATATTCCTTCTATTGGTATAAATTTAAAAAATAATCAAAATATATTTAGAAAAATAGTTGAATTTTTGAAATCACAATATAGAAAACTAACCCATAAATAAAAAAACCTGCTAAAAAGCAGGTTTTTTCTATTTATTTTATAAATTCCAATATTATGAAGGTTTAACCTCACTGGTAGTATAATCGGAAGTTTCCAAAAGCAAATCTGGAATAGCTTCTTTGAGCCCCTTTGTAAAGTCCAGGAATTTACCCCGAATGTTATTTGCCTGAGTAGCTACTGCAATTATTTCTTTATCTTCTTCGTCTCTACCAGGATCTATAAGAGAGGCAATTTTGTCCAATATAGTTAATATTATAAAATTTAAAGGATCCCTTTGGTCTGTATCTTCATTAAGATGCTTTCCTAAATTATTAACATCTGTTATTGTCAAAGGATAAACTCTATACCCTTCCAGCTGATTTTTATAAGTTGTCTGAAGCATTCCTAAAAATACATGTAAACTTTTGGGATAAATGCCACCTCTTGGAGCTACTGTAAAAGCTTTAAAACACTCTTTTATAATAAAATAATTCATTTGAACGTGACTAAAAAAAGTTTCCGGATTATTGTCACCTATTAATGCATCAACAACCCAGTGATTTCTCATGCCAATCAATTTCAAATATATGGGATAATTATCAGGATTAGCACCTATAAAATTTAAATACTTTGCATAAGCTATAGTAGCATCAACACTTACACTTTGTTCATTCTTGAAAATATCTGTTAGAAAAGCAAGTTGAAGTTTGTTTAAGTCTTCTTCCTGCCAACCCCTTTCTTCCCATGTCTGCATAAAAAATCCCCTTGTAAAGTTTGTTCTGTAGTAAAAATAACGCGCCTTATAAAGGCGCGCTGACATTTAGAAGTTATTTTATTTACTCTTTCTCTTCAGCTTCTTCAGCCTTACCCTTAGGAGGTGTTTTTGGTTTTGGCTTTGTTCCAGATGTCTCTGCCTGACTAAGAGATTTTAATTCTCTTGGTTCAATTTCAGGATCCATATTTGGTTCTGATTTTAGAATTACATTTGGAATAACATCTACTAACCTTTTTGTTGAATCAAAAAAGTTATTTCTAATATTATGAGCATGTACAGCCAGATCTTCCATATCTTCATCTACATGCTGCCCTTCCAGTTCACTCATTTTATCAAGAACATCTAAAATACTTCTGTTAAGAAGATCATCCTGCCCCTTCTCCTCTATAAGATGTTTACCTAGACTATTAACGTCTGCAATTGTAGGGGGATAAATTTTGTATCCATCCAGGGGATTATTAAAGGCAGCCTGAAAAACACCAAGAATAATACCCAATGTTTTTGAATATATTTCTGCTGGATGATATTTAGCTAAAAAGCTGAAACATGTTGCTACTATAAAATAATTAGGCTGTATTGAACTCATAAAGAGAAAAGGGTCTCTTGTTCCCAGTAATCCATCAATTACATGATGATTTCTTACACCTAAAACTTTTAGGAAAATTGGATAGTTACTATTTGTAATTCCTAAACTGTTTAGATATTTACCATATGTTACAGCTGACTCTACAGCTTCGGAGGTTCGAACTCCCATTAATCCTTTTAATAAGCCGTACTCAATGACAGCAATGTCTTCTGAGGTCCAACTTTGTTTTTTTTCAAAAAGCTCTTTCATTTTTCTAACTCCTCACTCTGGTTAATCTACGTAAACTTTGTCTGGGGCTATCTCTTTTGCAATATAGTCAGATTTAACCAGCAGTACCTGAGGTATTATATCCTCCATTTTTTTCCTCTTATCAAAGAAAAATGTACGTATGCTATTAGACTGTCTTGCCATCTGCTCAATACTTGCATCAGTTGAAGTACCTGCCAATGAACCAAGTCTGTCTAAAATATCCAAAATACAACGATTATTCGGATCATCCTGTCCCAATTCCTTATTTAGATGTTTTCCAAGATTGTTTACATCATTAATACTAACGTTGTAAATTTTAAAAC
Source organism: Spirochaetia bacterium (assembly GCA_029932585.1). Taxonomy (GTDB): domain Bacteria; phylum Spirochaetota; class Spirochaetia; order B11-G9; family B11-G9; genus JAJRQE01. The sequence continues at coordinate 8,151 of JAOZPU010000059.1, forward strand.
CATCTTTTGGTGAACTGAAAGACGCCTGTAATACACCAAGTATTATTGCCAGGGTTTTTGGATAAATACCACCAGGGTGCCATGCAGTCAACAGCCTGTAACTGCTCAAAATAATGTAATTATTTGGGTGAATTGAACTTAAATAGAGAAAAGGATCTTTAATTCCAACTAACGAATCAATAACCCAATGGTTCTCAACTTCAAGTAATCTTAAAAATAGTGGATAATTATCATTGTTCAAACCGGACAGTCTGAGGAATTGTGCGTAGCTGATTGAAGCTTCAACAGCTTCGACAGTTCGACAGCCGATCATCCTTTCAATGATAGAGATTTCCACCTCCATTATCGATTCTCTGCTCCAGGCATCGTCGATAATTTGTTCTTGTTGCTTATCCATGCAAATCCTCCTGAATTTCCTTATCTATTCATTGTAATGAACTTAAATTTAAAATCAAGTAATTTTTTTATTTTTTCTCAAAAATAAACAAATTTTTATATTTTTTATAGATATATCTTATTTTAATATGGCCATTCCATCAAGAGCTATCCATTTACCTTCAAAAAACACTACTGGGTTCATATCCAGTTGATTAAAATCATTCCCCAAATCACTTACCAGAGCTCCTATAGATACAATTAACTCTGCGAGTAAAGATATATCCATTTGACTTCCTCTATACCCCTGAAGTATTTCTGCAACAGTTAATTCTTTAAGCATTCTAATTGCCTCGGATTTAGTTATTGGAGCTAATCTAAACTTAACATCTTTATACAGTTCAGTAAGAATACCACCTGCTCCAACCATAATAGCCGGTCCAAAATCCGGATCAACCAGTGCGCCTATTATAAACTCGATACCAGAATAGGGAACCATCTCTTCTATTAACAAATTACTTCCAGGAAAAAGAATTTTCATTTTAGAAATTACTGCTTCAAGATTTTCCTGTACATTTAATTCTACACCACCTATATCAGTTTTATGAAGTATTTCAGGGTCACAAACCTTAACTACAAGAGGTTTTTTTAAATTAGTTCCTTTAAACTCATCACTTGGTTTAATTAGCTCTCCGGAAGGAGTAGATATATTATATGATCTGAACAGTTCTTTTACTTCCCATTCATCAGGTTTACCAGAAATATTTAAACCATCAATCCATTTATTAATACTCATCATCTTCTCCAAATGTTTTTAAAATATCCGCTCTTTCTACAAGAAACCTTGCAGCACGAACAGTTCTGTAAACTGAAGAAAAAGCAACAACCCCTCTATCATAAAATTCTTTTAAATATTTATTTGTAAAAGGCCCGTACTGAGCAAATGTTATTACAGGTTTATCATATTCCAAAGCTTTTTCTGATATTTTTTTAACAAGATCTTTTGTTACTGCAGGTATGGTGAAAAAAGTAAGACAAATTACTATATCAACACCAGAATCGTTTAAAACTGTATCCAGAGTATCAACATAAATTTCATCATCTGCACTGGCAGTTACATCCACAGGATTATTAGCAGATGCAAAAGGTAAATTTATTTCTTTTAATTTAGTAGTGGTTTTGTCACTAAATTCTGCAAGATGCAATTTTATTCTTGAATCTTTTTGTTCAATGTAATCAGTACACATTACGCCATAGCCACCTGCAGCACTTATTACAGCTACTCTATTGCCTTTAGGTATTTTAAGCATTGATAGTGATTTTGATGCATCACAAATTTCTTCTTCGTCATATGCTCTTTGAATGCCATACTGTCTGAAAGCACCATTAACTACATTATCAGAACCGGCAAGTTTACCTGTATGGGAGCTTACAGCAGTCTGTCCTGCTTCAGTTCTACCTGCTTTAAGAATTACAACAGCTTTCTTCTTTGAAGCCTCTCGTGCTCTTTCTAAGAACAACTTACCGTCATCAATTGATTCACTATAAAATGCAAGACAATTAGTAGCACTGTCCATGGCAAAATACTCAAGAAAATCTGTTTCTGTAAGATCAACCTTATTTCCAAGGCCGACAAATGCCCTCATTCCGTAACCTGCATTACTGGCCAGACCCAATGCTTCTGTTCCTACCGAACCGCTTTGTGTAATAAATGCTATTCCACCACCACCGGATAATGCTTTATCTCCATGTTCTACAAAAATTGTATCCAACCCGGTTTCCGGAAGAAATATACCCAGGGAATTTGGACCCAGCATTCTTGTTCCAAATTTATCATGTATCTCCCTTAGTTCATCTTCAAGGGCACTTCCCTCATCTCCGACTTCACCAAAACCTCCGGAAACAATTACAATAACTTTAATCCCTTTTTCAGCACATGATCTTACCGCTCCAACGGCATATTTAGCGGCAATAGTTATAACTGCAAGACTAATATTATCAGGTAGATCTTCTATTCTATTTATAACCGGCAACCCTAAAACCTCTTTATCAACAGGATGAACAGGATATAGATTTTTTACAGTTTTTTGTAACACTTTAAGAATTCTATTACCAACTTTAGCAGGGTTTGCTGAAGCTCCTATAAGAGCAACTGAATCAGGATAAAAAAGAGGTTGCAGCTCCTTAGTTATATTCACTTATTATCTCCATCTGCCTTTTTACTATTACTTTTCCTTCCTAATTCAAATGCGGCAAGGTTAGCTTTTATTATTTTTTCACCTTTAGAACCGAATTTTTCTTGTACTGCTTCAATAATACTCTCTTTTCGAATATCCAGTTCTGCAGAAAGTGCACCGACCATAACCATATTAACAGCTTTCATAGTACCGGCCTCTTTAGCCAGAGCTTTTGCATCAATTATCCTGCTTGACTTTAGATTATTTATTTTTTCATGGATTCCATCCAGATCAGGATAATTCGGAATATTTTCATAAGGTGCAGCAGCTGAAATCAATCGGCCGACAGGTTTTAAAAAATCAACATAGCGAAGAGATTCCATAGGCTCCATACTTAAAACCACATCTGCAGAACCCTTTGGAATTAAATCACTGGCTATAGTAGTTTTAGATATCCTCATATGTGCCAGGACTGCACCACCCCTTTGAGACATACCATGAACCTCGGACTGTCTTAAAGTATATCCATCTTTCATAGCTGCAATTGATATTACTGCAGCCACAGATAAAACACCCTGACCACCTACCCCTGAAAGTATTATATCGTATTTATCTGCCATAATTATTTAATCTCCCCACGTATTTTACCAACTACATGAATACACTCTCTTAATGTAATTATTACAGAAAGCCCTTCATAATCTATTTCCTCTTTTATTATTCGTGTATTTTCATCATGATTTTTAGGAAGCACTTTGAGCTCTTTTAAATGTTCAGGGTTAACTCCACAGGCAAGAACAATATTTTTAATCATTGGACTTGTCATAATAGTATCCTGCATACCCGTCATAGCTGTAGTACTGTTATCCATAATTATTAGTGTCATATTTGTGTTTGTAGATGCGGCATCAATTAATGGGGTTACACCTGAATGTAAAAATGTACCATCGCCAATATTTGCAACTACTTGCTTTCTTCCAGCTTCACTGGCACCTCTTGCCATACCAATTGATGCTCCCATACATAAAAGAGCATCAAGAGCAGAGTGAGGAGGTAATGCTCCCAAGGCATAACATCCAATATCCCCTGTTACTATACTGCTGTCATAGTTTTCCAGAGCAACATTTAAGGCATGGAATGAATCAGTGTGAGGACACCCTGCACACAGCTGAGGAGGTCTGCCAGGAAGGTCAGAAGAATTACTCCCCTGAGTCTCCCGTGGATCCAAACCAATTGCGGTCCTTACATTATCCGGATCCAATTCCCCATAAGCAGGCAAAGTCCCATCCAGTTTTCCATGAACAGGCATAGCTTCATTAATAATTCCATTTAACATTTTTTCTACAAAAGGATAGCCCTCTTCGATAACTATAAGACTATCAACATTTTCTGCTAATTTTTTTACAAGCTCAACTGGTACTGGATATACCCCCAGGTGGAGATGAGAGGGTTTGTGTGTCATGTCTTCTAAATTTTCCAAATAATAATTGGAACCAATACCAGTTGTAATAACTCCAATTTTTTTATAAGCCTTATTTATTGTTAATTTATTAAACCCTGAATCCACTGAATATTTTTCAAACTCTGTTTGCTGTTTTAATAAAACTTTCCAATTTTCTCTGGATAAAGCAGGAAGTGACATCCATTTAAGTTTATCCTGAGCTGTTCCAAGATCGGTTATGGGTAAACTTTCTTTTCTGGTTATAACTGATCTGGAATGTGACAGTCTTGTTACAATTTTCAGCATTACGGGAATGTGAAATAATTCTGATACTTGAAAAGCCTCTATGGTCATATCGTAGGCTTCCTGATGGTTTCGTGGTTCAAAGCACATTATTCTTGCAAAATCTGCAAAATATCGGCTGTCCTGCTCATTCTGGGAAGAGTGCATTCCCGGATCATCTGCAACTGCTAAAACCAGTCCCCCATTTATCTCTATCAATGCTGAATTCATAAATGCATCAGCTGCGACATTAAGCCCCACATGCTTCATTGTAACAAGGGATTTTTTCCCAGCATAAGAAACTCCTACAGCTCCTTCGTAGGCAGTTTTTTCATTTGTACACCATCTTGCAATGATTTCACTTTCATTTTTCTTTGTATATCTCTGGATATACTCAAGTATTTCAGTAGAAGGTGTTCCCGGATAACCATAAGCAATGGCAAGTCCAGCATCAATTGCCCCCAGGGCAAGAGCCTCATCACCTAAAACCAGTATTTCAGACATAGATATCTCCTGTTAATTATCTTTTATATTTTCAAACTATACATATATATAATTCACTTGTCTACAACTATTACCATATTATATTTGGTTTTTTATCATTTCCCCCTACTTTTATCTATATCTCTACTCATCGACAGGTATTCCGGTTGTAATTTTTATAGTATCTAAAGTAAAAAAAGTGCAAACGTTTCCAATTTCAGGAATAGATGCAAGTTTATCCAAAGCAAAGGATCTGTAACTGTCTATATCTTCTGTTACAACCTTCAATAAAAAATCTTTATCTCCTGCAATGTGATGACACTCAAGAACTTCAGGAAATGCAGCAATATCTTTACTAAAATTTTTAATTGCAATGGCAGAATGATTTTTCATAGTTATCTCTACAAAGGCAGTAATAGACTTACCCACTTTTTTTTGATCTACAAGAGCCACATATCCTTTGATAACTCCTGAAAACTCAAGTTTTTTAACTCTTTCCAAAGTTGTAGCCGGAGCAAGTCCCACCATCTTGGACAGGTCACTATTAGTAATACTACTGTTATTTTGCAAAATGCTCAAAATTTTTCGATTTATTTCATCAAGCTTCACCATCCATATACTCCCATAGCCAGTAAAAACATATTGAAGAGAAGTTTAGTTTAAATAGTAATTTCTTTCAATTGGAATTCAGGGAATCCACTCTACAGGTGGTGTTTGTTCAGATTTAAGGTTCTCTTCCATCTTACCGCACCTGATATGTAAAACAGGATGAAAATATTCAGAATCCAGATCACACATAGGTTTTAAAACAAACATCCTTTCATGCATTCTGGGATGAGGTATTATTAATTCTTCAGAAGAGATAACCAAATTATTATAAAAAAGAATATCCAAATCTATAGTTCTGGGTCCCCAATGAATAATTCTTTCTCTTTTTAACTCTTTCTCAGTTTTAAGCAGAAATTTCAACAGTTGCTCTGGTGATAATTGAGTATTAATTTTAAAAACACAATTAAGAAATTTATCCTGCTCTAAATAACCAACTGGTTCTGTTTCATATATTTTTGATATTTCACTTATTGCACAAAACTCTGAAGAATTAATATTATTTTCTGCAGATTTTATATTATTAAATCTGTCTCCAATATTTGATCCTACCCCGATATATACAATATTTTTTTGTGATTTATTAATTATATCCGGCATTTTTATTTCCTGTTACGTAAGTTTAGAATAATATCAGTCATTCTGGCAGCCCGAAAGTTTTCTTTTACATCATGCACCCTTATTATTGAACATCCGCTGTTTATACCAATTACATTTGTCGCAATAGTACCTTCAAGACGTTCTTCCACAGGAAGATCCAAAGAAATGCCTATCATAGATTTTCTTGATGTACCTAATAGAACAGGATACCCCATGTCTACTATTTTAGAAAGATTTGCCATTACTTCAATATTTTGTTCGACTGTTTTTCCAAAACCAATTCCAGGATCAAGCACTATCTTTTCTTTTTTTACACCTGCATCCAGAGCTATTTTAATACTTTCTAAAAGTTCATTCTTAATATCATCAATTAAATTATTATAATTTGTATTATCCCTGTTATGCATAAGACAACATGCGACACCTGTTTCTGCTGCAACGTAAGCAATCTCAGGATCCTTTTTAAAACCCCAGACATCATTTATCATTGAAGCCCCTGCTTTAACAGCTTCCTTAGCTACAAGGGCTTTAGAAGTATCAATAGATACTGGAATATCCAGGACTTTTACCAGTTCTGTTATTACAGGAATAACTCTGCTTATCTCTTCTTCCATAGTAACTTCCTGATGGTTTGGCCTTGTCGATTCTCCACCAACATCAATTATGTCAGCACCCTCTTCTGCCATAAGCACAGCATGTCCAATGGCATTATCAAGAACAGAAAATTTGCCACCGTCAGAAAAAGAATCTGGAGTAATATTCAATATGCCCATTAAATATGTACGTTCCAATGAATTGAATTTCAAATTACCTATTATCATATAATCTCCTTTATAGTTCTTTACGTAAAAGAAGTAATAAGTTTTACAGTAACCATTACTGCAGCAAGTAAAACTATTATAGAAAAATATTTTTTTAATTTATCACCATGTAGTTTATGGCTAATTGATATACCAATACGTACACCTACAGCACCTGCAGCAAGAAGGGCTACTGCTATGGGAAGACTTACCTTCCCGCCTCCGGATAACCCCTTTTTAATAATTGCAGATATGGAACCTATTAAAACAACCGCCAGACTGGTTCCAACGGCCAAATGCGGTGCAAGCCCAACTCCTAACACTAGAATAGGCATAAAAAGAACACCTCCACTTACACCCATTAAACCTGTAAGAAGTCCACCGGAAAATCCAATTCCAAATAAACCAATTATATTTACACCTATTTGCTTCGACAGAGGAAGATCAGTATCCGGACCAAATTTCATTTTTTGAAGGAATGTAACCGGTCTAATATCGGATTTTTCATCATAACTGGATTTTCGTGACATTACCCAGGCAATTAAAACAAGTAGAAGGATAAAAACACCCTGCATAATCTGTTCAAACAGGATTCTATTACCACCAGAAAGAAATACAAGAAAATCCTGAAGAATATCTCCACTAACTGCACCAAAGATACTGCCTAAAGATATATAAAGAGCAGCTTTTATCTCCATATTACCCTTATGGTAATGTTTAATTACACCTGTTGTACTTGTTCCTATTATATAACAAGTTGCACTTCCTGCTGCAATTTCAATGGGTATTCCAAGGAGAATATTCATTAGGGGAACAAGTAGAAAACCTCCACCGACCCCAAAAACGCCTGCAAGTATTCCAATTACAAAACCAAGACCTGCAAGGGAGATAAAAAAAAGAGGTCCTGTTAAATAGGAACTGAACTCTGGTGAAATCAATTGAAAAAAATCTGACATCTTAACTATTTCTCTTTTGTGATAATAGAAATATTTTTTTTTCAAAGAAGTCTAATACTGGAACCATCAATATACCCCATAATACTGGTATAAGAACCAATACTGATACAGCTGCATATTTAACCATACTAAATGAACTCCGAAATCCTTATTTTTGATAAATGTGTAGTCATTTTCATTCTTTGTATTTTTATACCATAAAGTGTTTTAATTACCAAGCTCTTAACTATTCCAGAATATATGACTATAAAATATCGAACCCAGAAAAAGTATATAAAACAAAAAAAACCTTAAAGCCAGGCTTTAAGGTTTTTTCAATTTATTGCTTTTTTACTTATTACTTATTACTTATAAGGGCTAAAATCAATATCTCCGAAATCTGCATGATCTTCTGATTTGTAACCTGTAGCGAAAATTGTGTCATAAGTTAATTGCTTATCTGAAGCTAATAAAGTATCAATTGGTGAATAAGCAGTTTTTGCTCCATCAATTGAAGGTCCACTTGTTACACCAGTTAATCCATCAACACCATCAACGATATTTTTAGCAA
>JAOZPU010000060.1 GCA_029932585.1 Spirochaetia bacterium
AGTATTGTATTCATGTTTCTTATTTTAGATTGTGTTTACATAAAACTCAAGAGATATTAATTAAGGCAAAAGTGGGAATATTTTTTCCCATATTTGTGGAATATGTGGGGTGCTCCTTTCTCAGATAATATAAAAGATAATTCATAAAGCTATCTAAAATTTTCTAAAAGACTATATAATAAGGAGATAGAAAAATATTTATACATAAAAGACTATATGGCACGTTTATTGCAGTATATGAGGAAAACTATAAGGCTGGTCGGAAGCAAGCTTCCTGCTCGCCTATGCAACCAAAGGAGAGATTGAATGAAAAGATTTTTAGCTATTTTATTGGTAATGATTATTGCACTCAGCTTTACCAGTGTTCTTTTCGCTGCTGGAGCGAAAGAAGAGGGTGATGCACCTGTCAAAATTGGTTTCCTGGTAAAAATGCCGGAAGAACCCTGGTTTCAGAATGAATGGAAATTCGCTGAACAGGCTGGTGAAAAGTATGGTTTTGAAGTTGTAAAGATTGGTACACCGGATGGAGAGAAAGTACTTTCTGCTATTGATAATCTTGCTGCACAGGGAGCTCAGGGTTTTGTAATTTGTACTCCTGATGTAAATCTTGGTCCTGCAATTATGGCAAAAGCAAATGCAGTAGGTCTAAAGGTTATAGCTGTTGATGACAGATTCCTTGGTGCAGATGGTAATCCTATGGAAGATGTTCCTTATATGGGGATATCAGCCTATAAAATTGGTCGGCAAGTTGGTGATACCATGATGACTCAGATGAAGGAAAGAGGCTGGAAACAGAGTGAAACCGGATTTTTAAGAATTAGCTTTAATGAACTTCCTACTGCAAAATCACGAACAGACGGCATGACAGATGCTCTTGTTGAAGCTGGTTTTGATGAAGCTAATATTTTTGAATCCCCTGAAAAAACTACTGATACAGAAGGTGGTTTTAATGCTGCAAATATTACTCTGACAAAACACCCTGAAATTAAACACTGGATGGTTGGTGGTCTTAATGATGAGGCTGCAATGGGTGGAACAAGGGCTCTTGAAGGCGGAGGATTTGGTGTTGAGGATATAGTTTCTGTAGGAATAGGCGGAAGTGGTACAGCTACCAATGAATTTAAAAAAACAGAGATGACAGGATTTTATGCAACAGCTTTAATTAGTCCATATAGACATGGATTTGAAACAGCAGAATTGTTGTATAACTGGATTGTAGATGGTGTTAAACCTCCTGCAACTACCTTTACATCTGCTGTAATGATTAACAGAGATAATTATGTAGAAGAGTTAGCAAGAAATTAAATTTTAATTTATCTTTTATTATGGGACTGCAGCTCTATGTTGCAGTCCTTTATGTACATTCAGCAGGAGATTAATGCATTTATGAAACCTTATCTGGAATTTAAATCAGTAAGAAAAACATTTCCCGGGGTAGTTGCCCTTAATGATGTATCCTTTCAGGTAGCTGAAGGAAGTGTTCATGGCCTTATTGGGGAAAATGGTGCTGGTAAGTCAACTTTACTAAAAATATTAAGTGGGGCGTACTATCCTACCAGTGGTGAGATATTTATCGACGGAAAAATTAAAGATTTTCACAATACAAAGGACGCTCTAGATGCTGGAGTTGCTGTTATTTATCAGGAGCTGAACCTTATTCCTGAGATGACAGTAGCAGAAAATCTTTTACTTGGGCACATGCCTACAAAATCAGGATTTCTTGATAGAAAAGAGATGAATAAGATTGCAGAAGGTGAATTAAAATTTCTTCTGGAAAATATATCTCCGGACATGAAGATAAAGGAACTGTCGATTGGTCAGAGGCAGATGATAGAGATTGGCAAAGCATTACTGCATAATGCCAGAATTATTGCTTTTGATGAACCTACAAGTTCCCTTTCAAGCAGGGAAATTAAGCAGTTATATAAAATTATTAAAGAACTTAAAGATAAAGGACATTCTGTAATCTATATTACTCATAGAATGGAAGAAATTTTTGATATCTGTGATGAAGTGACAGTTTTCAGGGATGGCGAAAAAATAGAGACATTTTCAGATATGACTGCTGTAGACCACGATATACTTGTTAACAAGATGGTTGGCCGTTCAATTGAAGATATATACAGCTATAGACCAAGAACTCATGGAGAAGTGGTTCTTGATGTTAAAGATCTTATGGGCACCGGTCTTTCAGAACCTTTTTCCTTAACAGTTCGAAAAGGGGAAATAGTAGGATTTTTTGGTCTGGTAGGTGCCGGGCGAACTGAATTTTTAAAACTGCTCTATGGTGCGGAAAAAAAAGTATCCGGGACAACATTTATTAATAACAAAGAAGTAAATATCCTTTCTCCTTCCAAAGCAATAAAAGAAGGGATGGCTCTTTGCCCGGAGGATCGGAAAGATGAAGGAATTATAGCTGTAAGAAGTGTGGATGAAAATATAAGCATAAGTGTAAGGCGACATTTCAACAAGTTTGGAATTTTTCTGGACAGAAAGAAAGAAACCGAAAATACAAATAGTTTTATCAAAAAACTGGATATTAAGACCCCTTCTAAAGATCAGATGGTAGGTAATCTTTCAGGTGGGAATCAGCAGAAAGTTATACTTGCCAGATGGCTTGGAGAGAATATAAATGTTCTTTTAATGGATGAGCCAACAAGAGGAATAGATGTTGGTACAAAGAATGAAATATATAAACTTATGTATAATCTTGCAGATGAAGGGAAGGGAATTATTTTTGTTTCCAGTGATCTTCCGGAAGTACTAGGTGTGGCAGATAGAATAATTGTTATGAGAGAAGGAAAATTTGTAGAATCGGTTGATAGAGACGATGCCTCCCAGGAAATAATTCTGTCTCATGCACTACCAATAAATAATTGATAAATAAGGAGTTGAAATGGTATCTAAAACTATGAAACTGAATATAAAAATAAATAATAAATTCTTAAAATCGTTGTGGGAAAGCTCAGGGATGATAATAATCTATTTAGGATTATTTATTGTTCTTTCGATTTTTGTCCCCTATTTTTTTACAGTTAGAAACATGGTTGGGCTTGCTTTGTCAGTCTCTATGGTTGGTATGGTAGCAATGACAATGCTTTTTGCCCTTGCTTCCGGAGATTTTGACCTTTCTGTAGAGGCTATAGTTGCTTTTTCCGGTGTAACAGCTGCAATGGTTATAAATTCGACAGGAAGTATTCTTTTTGGGATTATTGCAGGAATTATCGGTGGGGGAGTTATTGGTTTATTAAACGGTATAATTATAGCAAAAGCAAAAATTAATGCACTTATAACAACCCTCGCTATGATGCAGATTGTACATGGTCTTGCATTTATTGTTTCAGGTGGAAGTGCTGTTGGTATTTCAGATGCACGATTTTTTGTCCTGGGAAACAGTAGAATGCTTGGTATTCCCAATCCAATATGGATTACTATAATAATGTTTATTATTTTTGGAGTACTTCTTAACAGAACAACATATGGAAAGAATACCCTTGCTATTGGTGGAAATATCGAAGCTGCAAGATTGGCTGGTATAAATGTTGATCGTATTAAGATAATTATTTTTACTCTTCAGGGCTCTATGGCTGGATTTGCCGGAGTTGTACTTGCTTCAAGAATGACAAGCGGCCAGCCTAATACTTCTGTTGGATTCTCCCTGGATGTAATATCTGCATGTGTGTTGGGAGGGGTCTCTCTTTCCGGGGGTATTGCTCCAATTGCTGGAGCTATTGTAGGTGTTCTTATTATGGGAACAATACAAAATGCAATGAATCTTATGAATATTCCTGCTTTTTATCAGTATGTTGTTCGTGGTTTGATATTACTTATAGCCGTACTTATAGATCAACTTAAGCAGAGAAAAAGAAATTAATACAGTTACTAATTGAACTTATAGAGATAGAGGTGAGGAAAAAATTATGACATCAAAAGAACGTGTAATGGCAAGTGTAAATCATAAGCAACCTGACAGAATCCCTGTGGATTTTGGAGGAACTGCCGTAACAGGAATACATGCCAGTGTTGTTGCCTCACTTCGTGATCACTATAATCTTGAAAAACGAGAAGTTAAAATACATGAACCCTTTCAGTGCCTTGGTATTCTTGATGAGGATCTTCAGGATGCCATGGGAATTGATGTACAGTCTGTAATAGGCAGAGAAACCTTTTTCGGTTTTACTAATGAAGACTGGAAACCCTGGACAATGCCTGATGGTCTGGAAGTTCTGGTGCCTGGTAACTTCAATATTACAGTTAATGAAGATAATAAAACATTCATCTATCCTGAAGGTGATTTAGGTGCTTCTCCCAGTGCGGTTATGCCTGAGGGAGGTTATTTTTTTGATGCAATTGAAAGGCAGGATCCTATTGATGATGATAATTTAAATGTAAAAGATAATTTGGAAGAATTTGGACCAATTGGCGAAATAGATCTTGATCACTTTTCTATTCAGTCAGGAAGAGCCCGGGCAACTGAAAGGGCAGTAATAGCAACTTTTGGAGGTACTTCTCTTGGTGATATTGCCTGTGTTCCTGCTGTTCAGTTAAAACATCCCAAAGGAATAAGATCTGTTACTGAGTGGTATATGTCCACAGTTATGCGCAGAGATTACGTTTACGAGGTTTTTGAGCGTCAGGTGGATATTGCATTAAAAAATCTGGATCTTATTTGGAGCAGGGTTGGAAATAATGTAGATATGGTTTTTATCTGTGGTACCGATTTTGGTACTCAGACAGGAACCTTCTGTTCGCCTGATTCATATACCGATCTTTGGATGCCCCACTATAAAAGGATAAATAACTGGATTCATAATAATACAACCTGGAAAACCTTTAAACATAGCTGTGGTTCTGTAATTACCCTAATGGATCAATTTATCGAATCAGGATTTGATATTATTAATCCTGTTCAGTGTTCTGCAACAGGTATGGATCCTAAAGTTTTAAAAGAAGAATATGGAAAAGATATTGTTTTCTGGGGTGGTGGAGTAGATACTCAACATACACTGCCTTTTGGAACTCCCGAAGAGGTTCGAACTGAAGTGCTTGATCGCTGTGAAATTTTTTCAAAAGATGGTGGATTTGTTTTTAATACAATTCATAACACCCAGGCTAAAACGCCAATAGAAAATTTTATTGCTATGATTGATGCTGTAAAAGAGTTTAACGGCTAATAAAAATTACTTGCCTTAGTTGTTCAAGGAAGCAGTGTATTTTTCTATATTGTCTTTAGTTGCCAGATAAACAGGAAGGTTGAAAATGGTAAATCCTTCATCTGTTGAAATTCTGTCTAAAGGAGCAGCAGAGACCACAAAACCAGTTTTTTGGTTAGTTGCCCGAAGGTAGTTGATAACATTACTGGTATGTTTCTTTTTAAACTGCAGAGAAGCTTTACATTCAATGGGAATCTTCCTTTGGTGCAATTCAGAATCAAAAATAAAATCGACTTCAATATTAGTTTTACTATTTTTCTTCCAGGTACTAATAGATTTGGATGCCGACCCACCTTCCAGCAAATTAAGAAGAACAGCGTTTTCAAACAATCCTCCCAGGGGCGTTCTGAGGGCAGGATCAATGGTATCAAGAATTGATATAGTTGGAGCAGTGAGGACTCTCTTTCTATTAATAACCCCTAAATTATGAAGATATCTTTTTGGAAGAAAAGTTGATCTGTGTGGATCGAGAGAAAAATGCTGAACTTCGAGAACAATATGCCATGATTTCATAGCTTCAATTAGTTTCACATTTGATAATCTAAATTTTACCAAAAACTACTGTTTTTGTCAAAAGTATTTCCCAAAAACAGTAGTTTTTGGGAAATACTTAGCGTTTGTCAGTGTTAAAACTAAATATCAGCTTTTCCAGCTGTTCAATTTTTTCAAAATAGTAGGTACATGCTTCCGCCAGATCAGCCTTAATTTCCGGTATTCTATGGCTCTGACTCCAACCTACACCGGCTGAATCTACCCCTGCATCTATTGCCATAGTTATTCCTGGTTTAAGGTCATCAATAACCAATATATCTTTCTTCTCAATACCAAATTGTTTTATGGTTTCTTCTACTGGCCAAATATCAGGTTTATTTTCTTTTGGGTTTCCATTCCAGCCAAAAATACGATCAGGGAAAAGCCCGGGAAACTCAATTTGTTGTTTGTAGTGTGTTTTAATAATATCAGGTTCCGAATGGGATACTACAACAATAATTCCATTTTCCTCTTTAAATCTGTTTAGAAGATTTAGTATTCCTGGAAAGAAAGGAGGGTGATCTCCCTTAGTTGTAAAATCTCTCCATATTTCGTAGCAGCGTTTGTTTTCATCTTTTGAAAATTTCATAGTATGTTCAAAGTAATGTACCAGGCCAGGATGGAAATTTATTTTGAACCAATTTTCAAGGCTCAGAGCCTCATTGGATCTTCCCAGTTGTTTCATCTGTTCAATATGAGCTGGGTGGTGAATTGATGGGGTACTGTCTACGGTTGTATCGTCATGGTCGATCATAAGGCATTTGTATTTCATTTGATTATATTAGCATCTATAGATGACAAAGGTAAGATCATTTATATGGGATGTTTGGTCCGTATCAGGTTTGTCGCGTTGACAGCTTTACCTTAGCAAAATATAATATTTGTATGAGTTCGATAGAATTGAAAGAATTAGAAAAAAAAGCATTAAATCTCAATTTAGAAGAAAGAGAATTACTTGCAAATCACCTATTTCAAAGTGTTCACTATACAGAACCTAACGAGATAGACTCAGCATGGTTGTGTGAGGTAGAAGATAGATATTCTGAATATTTAAAAAATCCTTCTAAATGTATACCCCATAAAAAAGTATTTGATGAAATTCGATCAGAACTCGAATGGATATAAATTATTCTATAGGGTCTAAAGAGGATATAAAACAATCTGCAAAGTATTATGAAAATGCTGTAACAGGTCTTGGAAAAGCATTTCTTGAGATTATTGAACAATCAGTAGAAAGCATAATACAATATCCTAAGTCTTCACGAATTATGAAGAAACCTTATCGAAGATACCTGATCGAGCGGTTTCCTTTTGGAATTATATATACTGAGGAAATAAATTTAATATTTATCGTTGCAGTTATGCACTTAAAAAGAAAACCATACTATTGGTTAGAAAATGATGAATATTTGAAAATATAGGGAGCTGTTTACAGTAGTATCATCGTGGTCAATATCAGGCATTTATATTTTATCTGTGCATACTAACATCCTAATGGTATATTGATAGGATCCTGAAGGTTTAGTATTCAACTCTTTTGATATCAGTTTGTGAAAAATTATCACCTTTAAATAACAGAGGCTCTCCTGAGTGAGCTGATAGTGCATAAGAGCAGCAGTCACCAATATTAAGTTTTGCAGAATGTCTCCCTTTCCCGAATAGGCGCCATGCAGATCTTGCAATTTCATATTGTTTTGCATTCATATTCACAATTGTAATATTTAACTTGTGGAACAGTAAATCCAGTTCTCTTCCTCCTCATTCTCCTTTTTTTTGCTTCGATTACTATTCCGCATTCAAGAGCAGTGAATGCACTGATAAGGCGTTTCGTGCTGTTAGCTATAGCTATGGCAATACGATCATTCTCCGGTTCTCCAAAAAGTATTGCGATTATTGCAGAAGTATCAATAACCATTTTTATTATATCCAAGAATTTCGTCCGCAGATCTATGATCAATATCCGGTAGAGCAGCGCATCTATTCCCTATTTCTCTAATCTCTCTGAGTAGGTTCTTTGGTTCTCGTCGTCCCCGTAATTTTTCGAGTCTGTCTTCAAGGGCTTGAATTATTACCTGAGTCATAGTTTCACCGCTTTCTTTTGCCACTTCCCTGGCTAAATTTTCTGCAAGGGCATTTCTTATACTTAAAGCCATATCAACCTTCCTTATATACATTAATTGCAAGAAAAAAGTTGGTAAATTACCAACTTGCAAACAGACAGGGTTAGGGAATATAATCAGTTCCATGGATAAAAAATCAAATAATGTGACAATAGAGCCTGTTTCAACCAATAAAGATCTTAAACAGTTTGTCTATCTTTCTTCTCGGATTTATAAAGATGATCCCGTTTGGGTTCCTCCCATATGGTCGTCAGAATACAAGGAATACAGGGATAAAAAAAATGCTGTTCTTGCACATTCCGATTATCAGTTATTTCTGGCATATAAAGATGGAGATGCGGTAGGTAGAGTAATTGTTTACATAGATGATAATTTCAATACTTTTTACAAATCAAAAACCGGTTTTTTTGGTGCCTTTGAAAGCCTGGAAGATCCTGCTGTTGGAGAAGCTCTTCTTCGGAAGACCGAAGAATGGATTTCAGCAAAAGGGATGGACTCTGTTCGTGGCCCTATAGATCCTGTAGCTGAAAAATGGGGATTTGTTATAGATGGGTATGAAAAGGATCAGATTTTTATGTCCCCTCATAATCAGCCTTACTACAATAATTTTGTTACTAATGCAGGTTACTCAAAGGCAAAAGATCTCCTTGTCTACAGTGCTGATATGGGTGATGGTTACAGAATGCCGGACAGGTTTAAAAGATTCAGTGACTTTCTATTAAAGAAAAGACCGAATTTGACTGTACGTAAAATTGATCTGAAAAATATTCAGTCAGAAGCAGAACATATCTGGAAAATTATGAATACTGCTGTAAGTGGTAACTGGGGCTATGTTCCCATTGAGATGGATGAAGTAAAGGATCTTGTTAAGAAGCTGAAAGCGATTGTCGATCCAGATGCCGTTTTATTTGTTGAGGATAATGGTGTTCCTGTAGGATGTGCTCTTGGGTTTCCGGATATCAATAGAATAATTAAACAGAATAAAGGACTAATGCTCCCTTTTGGGTTTATAAGATTTATTACAGGTTTAAAGAAAATAAAGGACTACCGTTTGTGGGCTTTGGCTGTTTTAGAGGAATATCATGGAATGGGTCTTGATGTTCTTTTATATGCAAAACTGTACGAAGCCCTATTACCAAAGGGGATAAGAATGGAAGCAAACTATATTCTTGAGGATAATGTTCATATCAAAAATGCTCTTCTTAAACTTGGAATGAATAAGATTAAGGAATATAGGGTTTATGAGAAAAAAATATAAACCGGAGGTTGGGTAACTTATGGCAGATATGCTTGTAAAATTATATACTCTTCCGGAGATAAAATCAGAAGCTATAGAAGATGCTGGAATAGTAATACGCAGACCTCTCTCTTCAGAAAAAAGTAAAGTAGTAGGGTGGGTAAGAAAACATTTTTCAACCGGATGGGCAGATGAGTGTGAGATTACTTTTGCCCATTCACCAGTCTTCAGCTATATTGCTGTTTCTAAAGGTGAAATTGCTGGCTTTGCTTCCTATAATGCTGCACATAGAAATTTCTTTGGACCAACAGGAGTTTTAGAGGATTTTAGAGGCAAAGGAATTGGAGAAGCTTTACTTGTTTATGCTCTAACTGCAATGAAAGAACAAGGCTATGGTTATGCCATTATTGGGGGAGTTGGACCTGCAGATTTTTATACAAAGGCAGTTGGAGCCGTTTTAATAGAGGGTTCTGAACCTGGTATATATTCTAACCCTCTAAAAAAGTAATCTTACTTAATGGCTCCTGCTGACAGTCCCTGAATAATATATTTCTGAAAGAAAATTACAATTATTAATGGAGGTATTATTGAGATCATAGTAGCCGCAGACATAAGGTCCCAGTGTACAAAGTACTGTCCAATAAACTCGGTCATAGTAACAGTCAGAGGTTTTGATTTAAGTGTATAGGTAAGAACCAGTGGTGCTGCAAACATATTCCAGGTATGTAAAAAAGAAACAATAGAAACTGCAATAAGACCGGGCATTACCATTTGAATACTTACTTTGAAAAGGGTCTGAAGTCTGGTACATCCGTCTATTCTTGCTGCATCTTCAATCTCAGATGGAACAGATTCAAAATACCCCTTCATAAACCATGTTTCAAAAGGAAGTCTAAAAGTAAATGACAGGAGTACCAGTCCGGTTTTTGTATCAAGTAAATGAAGATTGCTGAATACAGAAAATAACCCAATAAGTACAGGCCATGCAGGTAAAGCAATAATTCCAATAATTATATAAAATAGTATCTGGCTTCCTTTAAATTTTAATCTGGAAAAAGCATAACCTAAAAGGGGTGCAAAAAACATAACCAGAGCAGTTGTTGATATAGCCACAATAAGTGAGTTTAATATACCTTTTCGTAATAGTTCTGTAGCTGCAATACCACCGCCGCCACGAAAGCTTTCTCCGGTAACAAGAACTTTTTCATAAGCTTCAAAAGTAGGATTTTCCGGAATCCAGTGCGGAGGAATTGAATATAATTCTGTTCTTTCTGAAATTGATGAAATAAATATCCAGAGTAATGGTGCTGCGGACCAAAAAATTATTAAAAAAACCAGAACTCCAAGGAATATACTGTATACAGGCCTCTTTTTCATATTTTATCCTTTTTGAAGCTTGTACGAATATAGATCAGGGTTAAAAAGAATAGGAAAAAACCAACCAGATAAGCCATAGCAGATCCCCGTCCAAATCTTCCCATTTCGAAAGTCAGCTCATAATTATAGATCATTGGGGTTTTTGTGGATTCACTGAATTCCATTAAAGCATAAATCCCATCAAAAACATTGAACGATGCTATTAGTGTCAGTATTACAGCAATTCCTCCAATTCGCGAAAGAGATGCCATAGTTATGTAATAGAATTGTCTGAAAACACCCGCTCCATCAACCTTTGCTGCTTCATAAAGTTGTCCGGGAACTGACTGGAGAACTCCCAAAAACAGAATTGTAACAAAAGGGGCATAGCGCCAGACAAATAGAAATACAGCCAAATTTAAGGCAACAAAAGAGTTGTTTAGCCAAAAATGATAGTCATCAATTATTCCTAATTGTAAAAGAAGTCCGTTTAATGCACCATAGTCACCATTAAAAATCCATTTCCAGAGGTGTCCATTTACAACTGGTGGAAGTGCCCATGGAATTATAACAATTGCTCTAAGAATGCCTCTGCCTTTGAACTTTTGATTCAAAACCAGTGAAATTGCCAGAGATATAAGCATAACCCCCGCTGTGGCTATTACCATAAAATATAAAACCCGTAGAACAGAAGCAATAAAAACAGGATCTTTTAATACATAGATATAGTTATCAAAACCATTGAATTTTATTCTATTAGGCATTTTAAGATTATATCTAAGCATACTGAACTTAAAGGATTGGAAGGCTGGATAATATGCAAAACCCAATAGCAGGGTTAATGAAGGAGCGAGAATTACATATGCAAGATGCTGTTCATTATCAAGCCATGTAGAAATCCTCTGTTTCATTTTTTTACTCCTGTTTGATGATAAATATGTTCTAAAGGATCTTATATTTATTCTTTTTGATTGTAAAACAGGGGCTTCTTTTCAAAAGCCCCTGAATAAATTTTATAGATGTGATGAAATTATTTATACTCTGCCTGTAACTTTCTTGTAAAATCACCAAGAGCCAGAATTGATTTATCTACATCAACTTCACCTTTTGCAACTCTAATTAAAGAGTTTTTAAGTTCTGTTTCAAACTCAGCAAACCATGGTGTATTATAAGGGAGAGGAATAACATACTTTGCCTGTGCTTCCATAGCATCCCAGCCGTCAATTTTCCCCTGAGCTCCAAGATCTGCAAAAACTTGTTTGTTGGAAGGGAACATTCCATTTCCTTCATAACTGAAAAGCTGAGGTTCTTCAGAAACCATAAACTCAATAAAACTTAAAGCAGCCTGGGGATATTCTGTGTAACTGGAAATACCCAATCCTGCTGGTAGTGACCATGTAAAGTGCTGTTCAGGAAGTGTTAAATAGTCAGCATTAGGTGCTACTTTGGACTTTTCAGGATTATTTGCAATAGCAAGAGATCCCTGCCAGCCCTGATGAAAAGCTGCCTGACCTGCCCAGAATGATGGGTGAGCATTAGGAGATGTAAGTCTTTCGGGTGAGATCATTCCCATCTCAAACCATCCAATAAGCCTCTTGTATGCATCATATGCAGGATCCTTAGGATCGTCAAAAGTTGGAGTGCCATCTTTGTCAAAAAGAGTTGACCCTGATGAAAGAGCAATTAAATACCATGACCAGTGTCTTACAGCCATAGCAAGAGGAAATTCATAAATTCCTTCTTCTTTAAGTTTTAGAGACACATCTTCGAAATCCTGCCATGTTTTAATTGCTTCTGCAGATGTTCCAATTTTTTCAAGAGCTGATCTGTCGTAGTCAATCATAACCATCTGCTGATACATAGGAACAGCATAGGTAGCTCCTTCCATTTCGAAGAAGTTTGCTCCGGATACTTTATCAAAAACAGAATCAGGGACAACTCCATTAAGATCCCTAAGGATACCTGAGCTTCCAAATGTACCAAGATCACTAATACCAACAAAAATTATATCGGCAGGATTAACCTTTCCAGCAGCTGCCTGCATAACTTTTGTTTTTAGATCTGCGCCCTTAAGTGTAGATACTTCTACCTTAATTCCTGTTTGTGCTTCAAACTTAGCTACAAGTTCTTCTGATGGTGCTCCCCATGATGGTGTTATGTAGATCAGCTTGTCTGGTTTTGCTTCTTCAATAACTGTTTCCTTTGAACCTGTTGCAAAAACAGATGCTGCAACAATTAGAATAATAAATACTAAAAAGAGTTTTTTCATTTTTTTCCTCCTGTGTAATTAATCAATTATAAAATGAGTATTGACAGCTGTCAATAAAAATTATTTTTATTTATTATAGTTATAATTGAAAAATAATTTTAAAATATTTTGACAAAACTATTATTACCCTGCATACTGATTTTATGAGTATTATAAATGCTATTGGTTTAATGTCCGGTACTTCTGTTGATTCTATAGATGCCTGTGTTGTGACTTTTGAAGATAACAATTCTGTAATAAAAATTAAAAAGATAGAAGGAATAAATTATCCTATTTCTGATCAGATAAAAAAAGGTATTTTTAATCTATTTGAGGATAGGGAGGGTTCGTTAAAAAATCTTGTTCTTATGAATAATCTTTTAGGAGAATTATTTTCTGATGCTGTTTTAAAATTACTAAAATATACTGGCTTAGTGTCTGGTGAAGTAGCAGTAATAGGATCTCATGGCCAAACTATATATCATATACCAGAAAAAAGAGAATTTTGTGGTCAACTTGTTAGAGGATCGCTTCAAATTGGAGAAGCCTCGATTATTGCTCAAAGAACAGGTATTCCTGTTGTATCAGATTTTCGCCCTGGTGATATTGCTGCTGGAGGTTCCGGTGCTCCTCTTGTACCTTTCTTTGACCTTCTTCTAGCAGAAAATTTTTCAGGTAATACTGCATTTCAGAATATTGGAGGCATTGGAAATGTTACTTTTATTGAGAATGGGGATGTTCTTCCTGTAGCCTTTGATACAGGGCCTGGTAATATGATAATTGATCGTCTTGTTTCTGATTTTACAGAAGGGGAATTGGCCTATGACAAAGATGGAGAGATAGGCAAAAAAGGAAAAATACAAAAGGATTTTCTTGCAAAATGGATGCAGCACCTTTTTCTTTTAAAAAAACCACCTAAATCAACAGGGAGAGAGGAGTTTGGAACATTATTTTTTGATAAATATTTGAAAGGAATAACTGTTACAGAAGATCTTATTAGAACTGCTGAAGAATTTACTGCTATGTCAATTGTTCAGGCATATGAATCTCATTTAACCAGGCTGCCCTCGACTCTTATTATAAATGGCGGAGGTGGTCATAATCCTGTAATAGTGGATTCAATTCGTCAAAAGTTAAAAGGATGTAGGATTCTTACGGGGGATGAAGCTGGAATTAGTATTGACTATAAGGAAGCTGCTGCATTTGCAATAATGGGATATTATGCCCTTCAAGGGAAAACCAATAATATTCCATCTGCCACAGGAGCTGATAGAAAAGCTGTAATGGGAAAATTATCATTACCATAAATTGAGATGTGAGAGCAAAGGAGTTAACGATGGATTATTTGGGAAGCCTTACAACAGAGCAACCTAATCCCAAATCAAATGATATTGATACAAAGTCAACTTTTGATATAATAAAGATTATAAATGATGCTGATAAGATTGTTCCTGCAGTAATTGAGCAATCTCTTGGTGATATAGCAGCAGTTGTAGATTCTGCAGTTAGGTCTTTTAAACAGGGGGGGAGATTGTTTTATGTAGGAGCAGGAACTTCTGGCCGACTAGGAGTCCTTGATGCTTCAGAATGTCCTCCAACTTTTGGAACAGATCCTGAGATGATTCAGGGGATAATTGCCGGAGGAAGAGAAGCTCTAACAAAAGCAATTGAGTGGGCTGAAGATAATGAAGGTGAGGGTGCTAAAGTTCTGGATGAAAAAAATATATGTAATAAAGATATAGTTGTTGGAATAACTGCCAGTGGTCAGGCTCCATTTGTAATTGGTGCTATGAAACGAGGCCAGGAAGTAGGTGCAGTTGTTTGTGGTATAAGTAATAATGGTAATTCCAGAATTTTTGCTTATGCTGATCATAAAATATATATTGATGTTGGTCCGGAAATTGTTACAGGGTCTACCCGAATGAAATCCGGAACAGCTCAGAAACTGGTACTTAATATGATAACTACAGCATCCATGATTCGTCTTGGAAAGGTTTTTAATAATTTAATGGTTGATCTTGTTCCGGTAAACAGTAAGCTGATTAATCGATCAAAAAGATTAATAATGCAAATTTGTGATTGTGATGAGGAGACAGCTATGGCAGCATTTGAGAATTGTGGGAAAAAACCGAAAGTTGCAATTGTATCTCTTCTTTTAGAAGTTACGGCAGAAAAAGCCAGAACTCTTTTAAAGGAAAATGATGAACATATTGGTCTGGTTTTAAGGAATTCTTAATTAGTTATGATATCTGAAAATATAATTGAAACGATTATTGATGAAGAAATAAGTAGAGGAACCTTCCCTGGTATTGTTATTCTTGTACGGGAAAAGGGAGAGCTTGTTATAAATATCGCAAAGGGGAAAAGAGAGTTATATCCTGATTCAAAAGATATGAGACAGGATACAGTCTTTGATCTTGCTTCTTTGACAAAACCTCTTGCTACAACTATAACAGCTCTTTCAGTTTTTGATAAAAAGGGAATATCCCCTTTACAGAAAATTGGAGATTTTATTTCGGAAATTCCCAAAGATACTGCTGATATAAGCCTTCATCAGTTATTAACTCATACCTCTGGTCTTCCTCCTGTTCCGGAAATTTTTAAATTGTTTTCAAAAGAGAGTGATATTAGTTATACAAAATCTCTAAACCATCTTTTTTCCATAACTCCAATAGTTAGACCTGGAACAGAGGTCATATATAGTTGTACAGGATATCTGCTTTTAGCTCAAATTCTTAAAAAATTAACAGATAAAGATCTTCCAGAACTTTTTAAAGAATATGTAACAGGTCCTGGATCAATTACAGGCCTTGAATTTAACCCCTCCATTTTATCAGATAATATTGCTGTAACAGAGTACTGCCCATGGAGAAAGAGATGGTTAAAGGGGGAAGTTCATGATGAAAATTCTTTCTGTCTAAATGGTGCAGGTGGAAATGCCGGATTGTTTGGAAATGCCTCCGGAATTATGGAGCTTCTTAAGCTTTTTTCCAACAGGGGTGTTTTAAATGGAACTAGAATTCTTTCAGAAGATAGTATTAAATTAATGTCTACAAACCAAATATCCGGTTTATCACCAAAAAGAGCATATGGTTTTTTAACTCAGGAGAAAGATTCATTTGCAGGTTCCTTATTTAGCTCTAAAGCCTTTGGACATACAGGATTTACAGGTACCAGTGTTTGGATAGATCCAGATAGAAAACTTGAAATAGTTATTCTGACAAACAGGGTTCACCTGGGAAGAGATACCAACAGTGAAAAAATTAAATCTTTTAGAAAAAGAATACATAGCGCTATAGTTAGCAGGAATTACACACCCTACTAAATTATTTATGAAATCGTTTAATTGCCCGAACCTTTCTGGTTCTGTCGAGATACTTTTTTATTTCAGGATATTCAATACTACCCACTCCTGTAAAAAGAATATCTATAACATTTAACTGGGCAATTCGTGAGCCGCTGGCACCACTTCTCATACTTGTTTCCGGAGAGGATATAAATATTTTAATATCAGCTTTTTCACTTAAAGTGTTATTTCCAAATTTAGTAATTGATATTGTTTTAGCTCCCGTACTCTTAGCAATTTTTATAGTCTCAACCAAATCTCTTGTTTCACCTGTATAGGACATAAATAAAGCTGTATCTACTTGTGAGATGTTTGCAGCAGCGGTTGCCTGAAGATGG
>JAOZPU010000205.1 GCA_029932585.1 Spirochaetia bacterium
AGATTTAAATGCAAACAATGTCAACCGTCTTACACTATCGGCAACCTGTGCAGCAGGAGGAACCCTCCTTATAGATGAAGTACACATGGAAGACCCTGTTGTAGGATTTAGCGGTGCAGCAAGTACAAATTTTAATTATAGATATCCTGGTTCAATTTTTACTTATAAAGATATATCTTTATTAAGTAATTTTAACTTTACTAATTCTTCAAGTATAAAAGGACCCAATTTTGCATCCGGATTTACAAATAATCAGGACTCTACAATATATACAGCTACAGAGCTTAATATTTCACTTCTTAAAATGATTATAAGTGGAAACCTAAATCTCCAATGGCAGAATACAGAACTATTCTCCTCTCCGGGATTATCTTTTTCTATACCATTTTTTGACAATAAATTAGTAATTAAAGACAGTTATAGTGAAGTAAATCTACCACTGGCATCCTCAACCTTCAGGGAAAGTTCTATTAGAACAGAAATTGGTTTATCTTCATATAAACTATCTGCCAATTCTTCCCATAATATTCAAAATATGATCAGAAACTGGAATTTTAGTACAAATACTACCTGGGATAAGGGATCCACACTTACAGGATCCGCAGATTTTAGAATGACAAGCAATGAAGATCCCTATAAAAATATGGATTCTTTAGAAAAATTTGTACATTCATATACTTCATATATACCAGGTAATGCTCACAACAATAGAAACACTGTATTGAGTATAAATCCTGCTTTGAAATTTGAATCAGTCTCTATAGAAATAGAAGAAGATGTTGTAAGTAACATATCCGGGACTGATGAAAGATTGATATCTTCCAGTCAGCATCTTTCTTTAAAAACAGACATTTCATTAAATAAAGAGAGTCTAAATAAATGGAATTTTACTCCTGAATATACAAAATCAATCGTAGTAGTTGATAATCCGGATACGGATACAAATTTTATTACTGATATAAGTGAATCAGCACAAAATATTACTTCCCAAAAGTATTATACAGGTATTCCCATATGGGAAATTTTTTATCCTGATTTTGGTATACAGTTCAAAAATTTATCTGTAAATGAGAAAAATGCAGAATATATACCACAATTATCCCTGGATTTTTCACGCCTTTCAGGATCGAATCCAGTTGATCTGGTTATCCCCTCTACTTTGAATATAGGAATATTAAGAAATTTAAAAAGAGATTTTGATTCCGTTACTGATGCTCTTAAAATAAATATTGAAACAAGATCCACAGCGCTGAATCTATTTGGTAATCTGGGAACAAAACCTCTATTTAAATGGTACCAGACAGAAGAAATTACTAATATACTGGCTGTAGAAGGGGAATTTAAATCTTATATGACAGAATTATTAAATGATCCTGTTTTTTCATTAAATTATTCACTCTATCTAAATTTTAGTTTAAGCCAAAAGAATTCAATAGAGATACAAAGCAACCATAATTTGACATACGATCCGTTTATTTTAAACAGCAGCAGTTCCGGAAGTTATAATTGGCAGGTTATTCCGGATAATATGATACAAATTCCTTTATTTCATGAAGAAGATTCAAATAATAAACCATATTTTGAACATAAGGAAAAAGTTACCATATCAACATTATCAAATTTCAATCTGAAGAATAATTCATTTACAATTACTATGAACCATTCTACTGATCTTATTTTTACAGATAAAGGGAATATATCAATATTTGCAGGTTTCGGCTTTGATCAAAAAAGTATTACTAATTCAACCTTAACAACAACTTATTATATAATGGCAATAGAAGCAGGGATCTCAGCTAAACTCACTTTTTAAGTATGAACAGTTTGTGTGTTGTCTATTGAATTAGCTTGTTTCTGGCTTTTTTCACCAGTTCTACAGATCTGTATTCGAGAAGATGTTTTTTTGACATTAAAAATGAATTCCTGCGCAAAAAGCTTTGTAAAATAAATAATTCAGTTACTGTTTTTTTTATTATTCCTGGTGTATACTTTATCCAGTAAAGGCTGGTCGTCAACAAGTTGGTCTGGTCGGGACTACATCCCTGCTCGACAATGCAACCTGAACTACTCGCCTATGCAACCTTAGGAGGCACTATGAAATTACTACAAAAACTATTTTTGTTGCTTATTATAACAATGCTGGTTTTCCCTGCATTTAGTGAAGAAGGTGACGATTCCGGATTTAACTTTGAAATGGACATAGAAATTGGAGCTGAATCTATAAATGAAATTGTAAACGGGGAAGATACAGAAGTATCTTATCAGATGATAACTATTAATCCCGATTTTTCTTTTGGAAAAATAGGGATAGGTCTTGATATGACCTTTCATTACCGGTTTGATGATGGAAATGGACATTTTGATTTTCGGGAAGAAGATTGGACAACTGACAGTGAAAGGAACTTCCTTGATGTCTATTTACCCATATTCCGATATGTCCGATATGGACACAAAGGTGATTCTCTATATGGCAAAATGGGTTCTATAGAAGACGGTACATTAGGAAATGGATTTATTATGGGTAATTATTCCAATACAAATTTCCTTCCTGAACTTAGAATGGTCGGTCTTGCCCTGGATATTGATGGAAACTTATTTAATTTCCCTTATGTAGGTATAGAAACCTTTGCAGGGAACCTTGCTAAAATGGATGTTTTTGGTACCAGATTGTATGTCAGACCCCTTACATCCCTTGGAATACCAATAATTGAAGATCTTCAAATTGGAACAACAGCAGCTTTTGACAGAGAACCAGATGCTCTTAATGACTTTGTTCTTACTGGAGTTGCAAATCCAGGAACTGTATCCATATATGGTATTGATTTCAAACAACCAATTATTTCGAACAAAGCTCTATCAGCCGCTGTCTTTGGCGATGTTGCATTCCAGGCAGGATCGGGCACAACCAATGCAGGAGCGCTTCTTGGTGTAGGAGGCCAACTGATAAGTTTTATTAATTATGGATTAAATGCACTTTTTCTGGGTGATAATTTTGTTCCTTTCTATTTTGATTCAAGTTATGATCTTTATAGAGAAATTAAGTACGATATATATGTTGGGAATGCAGGAATATCAGGTTACTATGGTTGGTTAGCCAATCTGGGCTTTTCATTTCTTGATGAAATGTTTGTATTTAATACATCTGTTAATGGCGCTTTTGATAACCCAACAAATGATCCATCAAAGAAACCACATTTAAAATCTGTACTTATAGTAGGAGAAGGTTTACTTCCAGGGTTTTTCTTTGATGCCAGCTATGATAAAAGGAATATATCAGCCTGGAAGGATTTAATAGATCCTGCTGATGCAGTTATTGGAGCAAATATCAATTATAAGACAGGTCCAGCTGTTATTACACTTGGATACGATTTACGTTATGTTCCTGAAACTGGAAGCTGGAATACTACATCCAAACTATCCACTTCAATTAGTCTATATTAGGAGGACAGATAATGAAAAAAATATTAATTTTACTACTACTTACAATAGTTTCTTTCGGTGCATTTGCCCAGTATGGAGAACCTGTTGCAATACTTGAATATTACGACGATGATCTTGAACTTGAAATTACAGGAGCAGACGGTATAGCTCTTGTAGATATTTACTATGGTATGGATCTCCAGGAAGGTGACACCATACGAACAAATAGAACAGGGGCGGAATTAAGACTTGATCCCAATGGATCCATAATTAAACTTTCACCCTTTACTGTATTTACAATTGAAAAACTTCAGAAATCATCTGAAAGTTCAAATGACTTCAATCTTGTATCAGGTAAAATTCGAGCCATTGCAGCCCGTGCAGGCCTGGGTGAAAGATATCAGATAAAAACACAATCTGCTGTTTGTGGAATTAGAGGAACTGACTTTGGAGTAATTTCTATTCCGGGAAGTGAAGAAAAAGCTTTTGTTGTTGATGGTTTAATAGACTATACAAATAGCTTAACAATGCAGAAAATACAACTTGGCTCCGGAATGGTAGGAGATGCACTTGCTGAAGTTTTTCAGGCACTGGCAGCCAGTGCAGAACAGATGAACGATCTTGTAAAAGATGTTATGTTTGAACAACTGGATCCAAATGTTGTTCCAGGTCATGGGAAAGCTGAAGAAGTTGTAGAGGAAAAAGAAGAGGAAACAACAGAAGAAGTTGTTGTAGAAGATGATAAAACAACTGTTGAAGAACCTGCAGAAAAAACAGAAGAAGAAATTGCCGAATCTGCACTTATGAAAGCTCTAAGTGATATGCTTGGCCTCGAAATTGGTACTGTTACAATAGAGGGTACTACTTATTCAAAAGCTATAATTCAACCAACTTTTAATCTTGGCAAACTGAAACTTTCTTTATATCTACCTGTTGTATATAAAACAGATCTATTTGATCCAGGTGATTGGTATCATCCTGCAGGAAATAATGAATATTCCTTTGGAACTGATAAGGTCGGTTACAAAGATATAGCACTGGATGCCCTTTCGGATCTATTTTTGAAAATAAGATACATTGAATGGGGGAAACAGAGAGATCCGTTCTTTTTCAA
>JAOZPU010000061.1 GCA_029932585.1 Spirochaetia bacterium
CCACAAGGGTTTGCGAAGCAAATCCTTGTGACTGCCCCTACATTGTTAATACGAAATGCCTGTTTCGTACGGATTGAATTATTTCTTTAAATTATAAAATGCCTTTATTCCTGGATATGCTGCTGTACCTTCCAGAAAATCTTCGATCCTCATTAATTGGTTGTATTTTGCAATTCTGTCAGATCTGCTCATAGAACCGGTTTTTATTTGTCCTGCTCCCAGTGCAACAACCAAATCTGCAATAAAACTGTCTTCTGTTTCACCTGATCTATGTGAGACTACAGCTGTATAACCAGCTCTTTTAGCCATTTCAACAGCTTCAAATGTTTCAGTCAATGTTCCAATTTGATTTACTTTAATTAGAATAGAGTTGGCAACACCCATTTCTATACCTTTTTCAAGGCGTTTTGTATTGGTTACAAATAGATCATCTCCAACAATCTGTACTTTCTTTCCACTAAGGTCAGTATGTATTTTCCAGCCTTCCCAGTCATCCTCTGCCATAGCATCTTCCATGGAAATGATTGGATATTTATCTACCCATTCATCCCAGTATTTTGCCATTTCCTCAGAGGAAAGCTCTCTGCCGTCAGATTTTTTAAAAACATATTTTTTCTTGTCTGTATCATAGAATTCAGATGAAGCAGGATCCAGAGCAATA
Source organism: Spirochaetia bacterium (assembly GCA_029932585.1). Classification (GTDB taxonomy): domain Bacteria; phylum Spirochaetota; class Spirochaetia; order B11-G9; family B11-G9; genus JAJRQE01. Next base: position 662 of record JAOZPU010000061.1, read on the forward strand.
AATACATCTTTTCCAGCTTTATAACCTGCAGCTTTAATTGCTTCAATAATAACTTCTACTGCTTCTTCATTGGATTTTAGGTTAGGAGCAAAGCCACCTTCATCACCAACATTGGTATTGTAACCTTTCCCTTTGAGAATATTTTTCAGGTTATGAAATATTTCAGCTACCATTCTAACTGCTTCTCTAATACTGCTTGCGCCAACCGGCATAACCATAAATTCCTGAAAATCTACAGAGTTGTCTGCATGGGATCCACCATTTAGAATATTTGACATTGGAACAGGAAGTGTACAGGAATGATAAGCACCCAGATATTTAAATAATGGAATACCCAGATGATCTGCAGCAGCTCTGGCTGCGGCCATGGATACACCCAAAATTGCATTAGCTCCGAGTTTACTCTTATTTTCTGTTCCATCCAGTTCAATCATTGTGCGGTCAATATCTACCTGATCCAAAGCATCAAGGCCTATGAGTTCTGCTGCTATAATGTTATTTACATTATCTACTGCATTTAAAACACCCTTGCCCATAAACCGGTTTTTATCACCGTCTCTAAGTTCAACAGCTTCGTGAACTCCAGTTGATGCTCCTGAAGGAACAGCAGCTCTTCCCATTGATCCATCTTCCAGAATAACGTCAACTTCAACAGTTGGATTTCCTCTGGAGTCAAGAATTTCCCGGGCTTCGATAAATTCAATAATACTCATAATAACTCTCCTGTTAGTATTTTATTAACTAATTTCTTTAAGTAAAATATCGTATGGATAGAGAGAACAGTCAAGAGATAATAGAATTAAATTCTTGACCTTTTAATCAATTGTTATCTAAAATAACAATGTAGGGGTAGGTCTTGTGCCTCCCATGGATATTGGAGGCAATATATGGCTAAAATCCTATTCCAATTAACACCTGAAATAATTGATTTAATAATTTTTGGGATGGAAAATCAATCTGATGAGTACTATGTGGATATTAAAACAGGCGATGTTTTATCCGAAACACAGATTGAAGAAGAGTATGATGATGATTATATAGATTCTTATTTAGTTTCAGTACCGGACTGGCTTTCTTCAGACGGTTTTCAGTTAATGGAAAGTTTTGTAGCTGCTCTGCACAATCCTGTTTATAAGGAAACTCTTAGAAAAATATTAGCTGCAGGAAAAGGTGCATTTCGAAATTTTAAAAATACTGTTAAAGAACATGAGTCACTGACACAGCAGTGGTATCAGCATAAAGAAAAAGTTATGAGATCCAGGGTTATTGGATGGTATAATCTAAACAGTGAAATACTAAAATACAATGAAATTGATGAGAACACAGATGAAACAGAGAATCTTATTCTGTCTGATTTTATTTTTAATACAGATTGTTCCAAATGGAAAGAACTAATAAATGAAAAATCTAATGAATCTATACATGAAAGCCTGGGTGAAAATGAAGTTGATATCGCAGAATATCTTATTAGCAAAAATAATTCATTGCTGGCACTTCAGGGTAATGTAGATGTATCTGTTTGTGTAGAAACACTGGTTGGTGAATTTGCCGGGAGCATAAAAGGCGGAATAATTAAAACAGGAGATAATAACAGCATTGTTGCAGTTGCAAATGTTGTTTGGGTAGAAAAAAAATTTAGAGGAATGGGGCTTGCCAGACACCTTATAGATGCATTTTCTCAAAATGTCAGAGTTGAGGGTTGTAAAAAAATAATTTTTGAACTGCCAGGAAGTAATTCTGTTCTAAGTTCTACTCTTGAAGAGAGAAGAGCTTTAGGAATTTTAACTACTATGGTAGTAAGAGTAGAAAATATGTGAGTATTTTAACATTTTTCTGGAATATAGTTGCATGCTATCTAATTATAGTTTAAACTACAAGTTAATATAATTTCATTAAAGGAGAAAATATGAAAAAACTATTGATCACAGTTCTTATGATCACAGTTGCATTTGCAGCATTTGCAGGTGGAGACAAAGAAAAAGCAGCTCCAATGGCAGAACCTGTTGTTTTTGCATTTAACAATGGAACAGAGATTCAGTCTTTGGATCCTGGTAATATTGAAGGTGTTCCTGAACATAAAATTTACATGGCACTTTTTGAAGGACTTGTAAGTTACGATCCTGCAACTCTTGATCCTCTGCCAGGTCTTGCTAAAAGCTGGAGTGTATCAGATGATGGACTTACATGGACATTTAACCTGCGAAAATCCAACTGGTCAGATGGTACTCCTATTACAGCTCAGACTGTCGTGGATTCATGGCTCAGATTTTTAAGTCCTGAACTTGCTGCTGTTTATGCATACCTTCCTGGTATGATTATTAAAGGTGCAGACGCCTATAATTCAGGAAAAGGCAGTGCTGATGATGTTGCAATTAGAGCACTTGATGATTATACATTCCAGTTTGAACTTACTGGACCAGCTCCATACGCATTAGGTATGTTAACTCATTATGCTTTTGCAGTTGTGCCTATGCATGTTATTGAAAAGTACGGTGATAAGTGGACAATGCCAGAGAATTTTGTAGGCAATGGCCCTTACAGTCTTACCAGCTGGCAGCCACATGAAAAAATTGTTATGGATAAAAATCCAACTTACTGGGATGCTGATAATGTAAAGATTGATACAATTATTGCTTATCCTATTGAGGATGAAAATACTGCCCTTAATATGTTTAAACAGGGTGATCTTGACTGGATACCAACAGTACCGGATGCTCAGCTTGATTCAATGAAACTTGATCCTACATATGTGACAAATGCATCTTTTATTACATATTATTATAAATTTAATCAGACTAAAGCTCCTTTTAATAATCCTGATGTAAGAAAAGCTTTTTCTATGGCTATTAACAGACAGGAACTTGTAGATAAGGTTACTCGAGGCGGACAGTTCCCTGCATTTGGTCTTACACCTCCACTTGCTAATTATCCTAAGGTTGTAGCATTTAAGGAAGATTTTGACGCAGCTAAAGCACTTCTTGCAAAAGCAGGCTTTCCAAATGGTGAAGGTTTTCCAAAAGCAACAATACTTTACAATACTTCTGAAGGTCACAAGAAAATTGCTGAATACGTGCAGCAGAAATGGAAAGAAGTTCTTAATGTCGATGTAGAAATTGAAAATCAGGAATGGGCTACATACCTGGACAATATGCAGAATCAGAACTTTGATATTGCACGATCAGGATGGCAGGGAGATTACGTAGATCCTAATACATTCCTTACAGATCTTCTCTATTCAACAGCTGGAAATAATGACGGAAGATACAGTAATCCAAAATATGATGCTTTAATGGATAAAGCAGCTACAATGCCCGAAGGTAAAGCACGGTATGATGTGCTTCAGCAGGCAGAACAGCTGGCTATTGGTGAAGATATGGCTGTAATGCCTTTTTACTACTATTCAACAGCAAACTGGATTGATACAAATGTATGGGGTGGATGGACTCCAACTATCCTTGATGTACATCCCTGGAAAGGTATGTTCAAAAAATAGAGAATCTATTTTACTAAATAGATCTATTTGAATTAAATGCTGTCCTGGTTTCCAGGGCAGTTTTTTTTGAATTGTTTTATAACTATTATGGTAGTAATAAAGCTTTAATAGCTTGTTAATTTAACAGTTTTATAATAATATGCCTTATAAATTACAAATGTCCTAAAATTTCCAACAGAGAGGTTTTTAATGTCAAAGTACATTCTACGAAGAGCTCTGGGACTTATTCCTACGATGTTTATTATCGTTACAATCTGTTTCTTTTTTATCAGATTGGCTCCAGGTGGTCCCTTTTCGAGAGAGAAAAAAATACCACCACAAATTATGAAAAATATTGAAGCAAAGTATCATCTTGATGAACCCCTTGCAGTTCAGTATATTAGATACCTTGGCGATGTTGTCAGGGGGGATCTTGGCCCTTCTTATAAGTATAAGGATTACGATGTTAATTTTTATATTGGCAGAAGTCTTCCAGTATCATTAATTCTTGGATCTCTGTCCCTTCTAATTGCAGTTTTATTTGGTATGATTGCAGGTATGCTATCGTCTCTACGACAGAATACCTGGATTGATTATCTTTCTATGTCAGTTGCAGTTGTTGGAATCTCTGTCCCTCTTTTTGTCATTGGCCCCGTCTTGATGTATATTTTTGCCATGAAACTTAATATACTTCCTGTTGCCGGCTGGATTGATGAAAAAGGTTTTAAGGCATTGATAATTCCTGTTGTCACACTCTCTTTACCCTATTTTGCGACAATTGCAAGGCTTTCCAGAGCTAGTTTTTTGGAATCTCTTAGAAGTGACTATGTAAGAACTGCAAAGGCAAAAGGGCTAAAAACTTCTGTAATAATGTTTAAACATGTTCTTAAAGGGGCTTCTTTACCTGTAGTCAGTTATCTTGGACCTGCTTTTTCTGGAATTATAACCGGTTCCATAGTTATTGAGCAGATTTTTAGAATACCTGGTCTTGGCAGGCATTTTGTCCAGTCTGCATTTAACCGGGACTATACAATGATAATGGGCACTGTAATAGTTTATTCTCTAATACTTGTGATTATGAATTTTATAGTAGATGTCGTTTATGGTTATCTCGATCCCCGAATATCATATAAATAGTTGTAATGATAAAAATGATTTATAAATATCAGGGAAAGCGATTTAAGGAGATGCACATATGACAGATACAAAAACTAACAATAGTAAAGTTGTTTTAAATGAATTTAATCAGGCTGTAAAAGGTGTTAGCCTTTGGCAGGATGCATGGAGACGGTTAAAGAAAAATCGTATGGCTATGTTTGGTTTATGGACAATTATTTTTTATTCACTAATTTCTCTTTCAGCTCCACTACTCCCTATACATTCCTATAAACAGCAGGTTTTGGAGCATCAGTTTCTTAAACCATCTCTTCGCCCAGCTGGAGAACTTATGTTTGAGAGACAGGATTATTTAATTCGTGCTCTTGCTGCAAAAGAGGGTAGATCCGAATTAAATGCTGCTGAAACAGACAGACTGGCAGAATTGAAAGCCTCTATTGATACAGAGACGAAAGTTCTTCTTACAGGTGAAGAGGTCCTTGTTCATTATAGGGTTTATCCCCTTGGTACCGATTCTCTGGGGCGAGATCTTCTGGCAAGGATTATTTACGGAGGGCAGGTATCAATACTTATTGGTCTTCTTGGTGCTGTAACAGCTGTTTTAATAGGTGTTGTTTTAGGTTCTCTTTCCGGATATATAGGAGGAACTTTTGATTCTCTTATGATGCGCTTTGTGGATATAATGTACTCTTTGCCCTATATGCTTCTTGTAATTATATTTATGGCTGTTTTTGGAAGAGCCATTCAGAATTTATTTTTTGCTTTGGCAATTGTCAGCTGGCTAACCGTTGCAAGGGTTGTAAGAGGGCAGATAATATCTCTCAAAAATTCAGAATATGTGGAAGCTGCAAAATCAAGTGGAGCTGGTACCGGCAGAATAGTATTCCGACATCTTATACCTAACACTGCTGGTGTGATAATTGTTTATACTACTTTGCTGATTCCTTCTTTTATAATGCTGGAAGCTTTTTTATCATTCCTTGGTCTTGGAGTTCAAGCTCCTTTCGCCTCATGGGGAGTGCTGATTCAGGATGGTGTATATGCTATGACAACATATCCCTGGCTACTGTTATTCCCTGCTGGTGCAATGACTCTTTTCCTGTTTTCCATGAATTTCCTTGGAGACGGTCTTAGAGATGCAATGGATCCACAGAGTAAGAACAAACTATAAAGATGGAGAAATCACAGAATGAATAACGATATAATCCTTAAGGTAGATGGTTTAAAAACCTATTTTAATACTGATGATGGAATAGTTAAAGCGGTAGATGGTGTCTCCTTTGAACTAAAAAGGGGAGAGACTCTGGGGCTTGTTGGAGAGTCAGGATCAGGAAAGTCTGTTTCCAATCTTTCACTTATGAAACTAATTCCTTCCCCTCCAGGTAAAATTATGGCTGGAACTGCAATAATAGATGGTAATATAGACCTCCTTTCACTTAATGAGTCACAGATTAGAGAACTTCGGGGAAATAAGATTGCCATGATCTTTCAGGATCCCATGACAAGCCTTAATCCCTTTCTCCGAATATCAACCCAGATGATAGAGACCCTGGTTCTTCACCAGGGGATGGATAAAAAAGAGGCCCTTGCAAAGTCTATTGATATGCTGGATCTTGTTGGAATACCCAATCCCGAAAAACGTGTGAAAGATTATCCCCATCAGTTTTCCGGGGGAATGCGCCAGCGTGTTATGATAGCCATGGCTCTAAGTTGTGATCCTGAAATACTTATTGCAGATGAACCAACATCTGCTCTGGACGTAACAATACAGGCGCAGATACTGGAACTAATTCAGTCACTCTCAAAACGTCTTGGTACTGCTGTAATAATGATTACCCATGATCTTGGGGTGGTTGCCGGTATGTGTGATACGGTTATTGTTATGTATGCAGGAAGAATTGTGGAGAAAGGGACAAATGATGAAATTTTTGATAGTCCAAAGCATCCCTATACTAAAGGGCTTATAAAATCTGTACCAAGGCTGGATAGACCCCTGGCAGGCAGACTGTTTTCTATTGAAGGTCAACCTCCTAATGTTATCGACTTGCCCTCCTGCTGCCCCTTTCATCCCCGATGTCATAAGGTTATGGATAAATGTAAGAATACTACACCAGAGGTTACTAAGCTTGAAAATGGCAGAGAAGTTCGATGTTTTCTGTATGAAGGGGATAAGTAGATGAGTGATAATAAACTTCTTGAAGTAAAAAAACTAAAAATGCACTTTCCTGTTACCAGCGGAAACCTCTTAAAGAGAAAGGTTGGTGTTATTCGTGCTGTTGATGGAATAGATTTTGAGATAAAAGAGGGTGAAACCCTTGGTCTTGTTGGAGAATCCGGTTGTGGTAAGTCTACTACAGCACGTTGTATTTCACAGCTTCATAAACCCACTTCCGGAGAAGTCCTGATAGAGGGAAATGATATAACAAAAGCAGGGAAGAAAGATCTCCTAAAAGCACGAATGGGTATGCAGATGATTTTTCAGGATCCTTATGCTTCTCTTAACCCCAGAATGACTGCAGGCAGTATTATTGCAGAACCCCTGCAGATATATAAAAACAGGGGAATGCTGAATATTACAAAGACGGAAATTGGGGAGAAAGTAGAATCCCTAATGGAGAAGGTTGGTTTATCTCATCATTTTCGAAATAGATATCCCCACGAATTTTCCGGCGGTCAGAGACAGAGAATAGGTGTTGCAAGGGCTCTTGCTCTTAATCCGAAACTAATACTTGCAGATGAGCCTGTAAGTGCTTTAGATGTATCAATTCAGTCCCAGATATTAAATCTTTTAACAGATCTTAGGGAGGAACTGGATCTTTCCTATCTTTTTATTGCACATGATCTGGCAGTAATTCAGCATATAAGTGACAGAGTTGCTGTTATGTATTTAGGAAAAATTATGGAAGTTTCCGGATCTAAAGAACTTTATAAGAAGCCCCTTCATCCTTATACCGTAGCACTTCTTTCTGCAGTGCCTATTCCTGATCCAAAAATAGAACGGGAAAGAAAGAGAATTATTCTTTCAGGAGATGTCCCTTCACCAGATACAGAAAGACATAATTGTTATTTTTATGATAGATGCCCAAAAAGATTTGATAAGTGTAAAGATAATATTCCTGCTCTTATAGATGTTGGAGGCAACCATCATGTTGCATGTTTTCTTCATCATGACGAAGTAGCAAAATAACCCTTCGATACTATTTCTTTTGTAGATAAAAATGGGGTAAAACGAAATCACTCAGGGTTCAGTGTTATCGGTCACTGAGTGTTTTTGCTTGCAAAAATGTATCAAGATAACAATCAACTGTCTACTGCCAGTTCTATTCCGCAGTAGGCAGCTATTTTTTGTGCTTTTTCTTTTAGTTCTGCGCTGTCAGTTTTTCCTGTTGTTATATCAATATCAAGAATTTCCCCTGAGTTAAGTACCATTGAAAATTTAGCCATGTTTTTTCTTAACCGATTAATTTTACCCTCATTGTCTGAGTGAATTTTCCCGGTTACATTTAATATTTCAATATCTTCAAATTTATAGAGTTTTTTTCTATTTATAAGCATAGTTCCTGAAATATAACTAATACAATTCTCAGAATTATTAAAAATCCATTTTTCTTCATAAAGAGCGCCGCCTATACAAGCAATAATAATTAGTATTGGTATCCATTGACTATTTGCATGTATACCAGATACAAATACACCCGCAGCTAAAAGAACTGCAATAAATAAAAATATAATTCTAAACCATATTGGCAGTTCTAAAATTAATGATCCATCATGTTTTTGTTTTAATATGAAACTCATTCTAAACACTTAATGTGCTCCTTTAAAAGATCCTGTAATATTAATTTATTTTAAGAATAGATACAGCATTTCCCCTGCTGTCATAAGCTTTCAGTGGATTATTTGGATCTTGAATAGAAATACCATCTGTAACAAATTTATAATAATGTTTACCAGGTGACATTCTCATTGAAATTGAATAAGTCCCTGGATTATCACTTTCTTCTTTCATTCTAAACATAAAAGGATCCCAATTATTAAAATTACCTGAAAGATAAACAAGTTTATTGGAATTATCTTTATATATAAACTTAACAGTTCTGTTTTCCACAATAGGAGATGTTAATTGTTCTCTGTACTTCCGGGGAATGACTATTCTTGAAACTTTAAGCCTTTCAGGACTCAGAAAACTGTCAACATTTACCGGATCATCTGTCCATACACCATCTACAATTAACCGGTAATGTAGTGATTCCATATTTTCGGGAATTTTTGTTGTAATAAAAAAAACATTATTTTCATTTTTCATTAATGGGAAAACACTTTTATAATTATCAGTTTCAAAAGCAATTGCTACTCGTCTAATAAATTTATCACCATTAGAATAGGTAAATAAAATTCTATTATCTATAAATATTGGACTTTTAGCTTTTTTTAATTCTGAAATCTCTGTATGAATACTCAGGGAGTATCCCTCCAAAGAGAAAGCAGGTATAATTGCTATAAATAAAAGAGTAGTTACTGTATAGATTAGTTTTATAAATTTATCTGTCATATTACTGCTATAATCGGTAAAATATTTGTGATCTTTAGAAGTTGGTTTTCGCGATGTGCTCTTATTTTACTATTGCCTGGTCGCAAACAAGTTTGCTGCTCGGCTCTGCATCCGAAGGATGGCTATTTTGTGCCAGTTAAGGAACTTGTATTAGAGAAGAGCTATTATTAAATTCGAAATGTGATATGGCCCAAAAAGCTTAGAACCGTAAAAAACTCTCATAATTTTTGCTGATGTTCCGAAATTATGACTAGGAAAAACTATGCCGACTCTAGATGACTTAAATGATATAAAATCCACTCTTCTCACTCTTGGGGATGAACCGGGTATACTTGCTGCAAAAGGTGAAGTCCCTGTTGATATTGGCCCTCCGGAGACAGGTCTTTCTGATGATCTTAATGCTTTATTTGATGATTTTGCAGATGTTGAAGATCCTTCAATTTCAACTGAAACCAGTTCTGACGATTCAGATAATCTTTCAGAAACCCTTTTTGAAGATTTTGACCTGGATCTGGATGATGAGCCAGCATTTGATATGGATGGGTTTGATGCACCAGAACCGCCGGTCCCTGAGCAGTTCGACGAGCTCACTGTACCACCTGTCGAAGGGGATATGGATGGATTTGATGCACCTGAATCTGATTTACCTGTCCCTGAGCAGTTCGACGAGCTCACTGTACCACCTGCCGAAGAGGATACAGATGGACTTGATGAAGAAACATCTTTACTGGAAGAAGAGTTGCCTATTGATGAACCTGATTTAGATATAGGAAATGAAGAAGATCTATCTTTTGATGAATTGGAAGAAGAAGCTCTGGATTTTGCTGATCCAGCAGATGGAGATTTAACTTTTAATGATCTTGAAGAAGACCCACTTGATTTTGATGATCCTATAGAATCCCTTCTGGATGAAGAGCCCCCTGTTGATGAACCCAATTTAATTGAAGAGCCGGATTTTGATATAGGACCTGATTTAGATATAGGAAATGAAGAAGAATTATCTTTTGATGATATTTCAGAACCTGCTATGGATGACGAATTATTAAGTGATGATTTGGATCTGGAAGATGATATCGATTTCGAACCTGATTCAGAAGATCTTGGTTTTGAAGACCTTGTTGGTATATCTGATACAGACGACTCTATGGATAATTCCGAAGAAGCAGAGTCTGCCCCAGAGGAGATGAGTGTAGAAGATGAATTATCATTTGATGATTCAGATGACATAGGTTTTGGAGATGACCTGGATTTGTCTGCTACAGATGATTTTGATTTTGAAGATAGTTCAGGACTGTCTTTGGATGATTCAGATGCTGCTGATTTTGATTTATCCGGAGAAGATTTAGATTTTGAAGATACCGGTAGTATTGATGACTTTGGAGCTCCTGAAGAAGAGTTGGATCTTGGTGGTGATGAAGAGCTATCTTTGGATGATTCAGATTCAGGTGATATGGATCTTGATGAATTTGAAATAAGCGATGATGGCTTTGATGAAGATCTTGAAATAGATGAATTTGACTTAGGTGATCTTGGTCAGGATTTTGGAGTTCTTGAAGAGGATTTATCTTCAATTAAAGAAGATGAGATATTATTGGATGAAAATCCGGATAGTGAAGAGGATCTTGAAGAGGAAGAGTTTGAAATTGAACAAAAATCTTTTGATAGAGTAAAATTAACACTTAAAAATCTTCCAAGAAATTTAAAATTAATTATAGAAGAAGAAATCGGTGAAAAAAGTTTAAAAGGTCCATCCTTAAAAAAGTTAATTGATGCTCTTTCGGAGGGAAAGAGTCCTAAAGAAATTGCAGCAATTACAAGTAAGATAACTGGTAAAAAAATAAAGATACCTGCAAATTATTCTAAAAGAACAGGTTCTGATTTTGAAGAAGAAAAAGGATCTTTTCAATATACATTAATGCACAAAGTTATTCCCCTGTTAAAAATATTTCTAATTAGCTTAGTAATAATTTCAGGAATTAGCTTTACGGTATATAAATTTATTTATAAGCCTGTTCATGCTTATATTCTTTATAATAGAGGTTATGATCAGTTAGAAGAAAGTAATTATAACAGGTCTGTGGAATTATTTGATCAGGCATTTGATAAGTATAAGATGAAAAAACAGTTTTATCGATTTGCAGAAGGATATATTGAACACGATCAGTGGGATTTTGCGCGAAATCAATATGATAGCTTACTTGAAAATTACCCACTTGATAAAAAAGGTTCTATTGATTACGCGAGTATGGAGTATGAAAAATTATCTGATTATGAACATGCCACAGAAATACTGAATAATTTTCTGGACGATGATAAAAATAACAGGGATTATGAGGCATTATTTCTTCTTGGAGATATTTATCTGGAATGGGGCTGGGAAGATTATAATAAATATGAAGATGCAAGGCTTGCTTATGCTAAAATTATGGGTACCTATGGCCTGGATAATAAAATTCTGTTTAGAATGCTGCGATATTTTATACGAACTGATAATGCCGAAGAAGTTGAGATTCTAAAGAAAAGATTTCAATTTGATAAAGAACAGGAGATAGATCCTCTTGCTTACGCAGAACTTGCAGGGTATCAGATTGACAGACAGGATATTGGAGATGTAGAGGAGCTCTTGTTTAGAGCAAAAGATGTAGATGATACAATACCGGAAATACATTATCAATTAGCAAGATTATTTAAGATGACAGATGAAGGTGAAGAAGAGGATAAGGCTTTAATTAAGACTATATCCAAGCTTGAAAGTATTCAAATTTTAAATAGACGAAATAGGGAAATTAAAATTGATTCACTAAGAAGACAGGGGGAACGTTTCTATAAAAAGAGAGAATTCCTTCAGGCTGAAGAGGTTTATAATAAAGGTATAGATTTGCTAACAGAATCCAGAGAACGAAATATTATAAAAGGGAAAAGCCCTGTTTATGGTGAATTATATTCTGATCTTGGTCATATTTACTATTATATAAGTGAAAATCCTGAAAATGCATTGAATCTATATGAAACTGCAGAAAGTGAAGGATTTTCTTCACCTGAAATTTATTATAATAAAGGTAATATAAGGTATCGTTGGGGAGAATACAGAGAGGCCTTGTTGGATTTTTATAATTCAGCAGGATCTTTTTCTGTAAATACAAATCTTCTTCAAGCCACTGCAAATACTCTTTATCAGCGGAATGATTATTTTGCAGCCCAGGGTTACTATAGCCATTTGCTTGATCTTTTAGAATCAAAAGTCAATAGTGAATTTTCAATAAGGATTAATGAAAGAGAAGATCATAGAGTTATGGTAGAGAGCCTGATGAAAGCCTATAATAATATGGGTGTGACACTGTATGGCCTTTTTGAACGAACAGGTGATCCTTCAAAATTTACATCAGCTATGTTGAATTTCACCAGGTCCAATGAATATTTTGATGACCTTACACGGGATCCTGAAACTATGAACCGTACTGAAATGATAAATTTAGCTTCTTTAAATCAAAGAAAGATGCTTTATCCTATTCCTGATTATGAACTGCAGATATTTGCGGATATACCTAAACGGTTGGTACCGTGATCCACGTTGGGGCGATTCATGAATCGCCCATGGGTATACGCAAGGGCAGCCACCTGGGGATATTTTTTTATATGTCAGGGCAGCCACAAGGGTTTGCAAGCAAATCCTTTGGGACTGCCCTTACATTTTGTTTCTATAAAGCACATTTAATTTGCAGATGTGCGGGGTGATTTTATAATAACCCTATACACTCTGCATCCATCCGTATTTATCTTCTACTTTACCATATTGAATTCCTTTTAGGGTTTTTAGGAGCTCTGTTGATAATTCACCCATTTTGCCATTGTTAAAAACAGCAGTTTTATCTTTATTGGTAATTGATTCGAGATATCCCAATCCAGCGGCAGTTCCTGTTACAAAGCACTCTTTACAATCTGCCATTGCTTCATCAATTGAAATTTTTCGTTCTTCAGTTTTAATACCCATATCCTGTGCCAGGGTTAATAAACTCTTTCTTGTAATTCCAGGAAGTATTGTATCTTCCAGTTCCGGGGTTACGAGTGTTCCATTTTTTAACAGAAAAAATATATTACAGGATGATCCTTCTTCTACATACTTGTGTTCTTCTGCATCCAGAAAAATTGTTTCCATAAAACCATCAGCTTCAGCTTTTTTCTTTTCAAGAATCGGAATAACATAGTTTGAATCACATTTAATCCAGCCTGTTCCACCTTTAAAAGCACGGATACTATTTGAAATCCTTGCTTTAGCACTTCCTGGTTTAAAATAAGCGCCTACTGGAGTTGAAACAAAAACAACCCATGGTTCATGACTTATTCCAAGTCCAATTCCAGGTTCGGCATATGAAAAAGGACGAAGATATACAGATTCTCCAAATAGAAAATTATCTTTTTCCCATTCAGGGTTATACTTTGGATAGAAACCTATTTCCATATTCCTTTTAACAACTTCCTTCCCTGCATTAATAAAAATATCTTCAGGGAAAGGAGGCATTCCCAAACCCTTCATGGATCTTGCAAATCTTGCAGCATTTTCATCGGGTCTGAATATTTTTAAGGATCCGTCTTTCTGTGGATATGCTTTCATTCCCTCAAAACAACCCATACCATATTGTGTTGTATAGTTGACCAGTGGGAGTTCTGAAAATGAGTTTCTGGAAGCAAGTAACTGATCCAATTCTTTATCGTTCATTGCTGCTTCTTCTTCTGGTGTTTTATGCGGTTTTAGTGTAAATATTTCTTCCCATTTATCCGTTTCAGTTTTTTTTGCTGTGTATACCCAGGGGTAAATTGCCAGTGAAAATCCTTTTGCCATAATATCTCCCATTGCATCATTCAAAATAATGTATTTTGTATTTACCCCTATTTTGGGTGTATAATCTATTTTATGCCTCCTATTTTAATCGGTCAACCCTATTCCCATTTGTCATTTTGTTGTTCATAATGGATTTCAGGGGAGATTATAATGGTAGAGAATGTTTTTATTTTAGCTGGGGGTTCTGGAACACGTCTGTGGCCGGCATCAAATACAAAGAACCCTAAGCAGTTTTTGGAAGTTAAAGATGGGAAATCCCTAATACTTCTTACAGTAGAGCGGGCTTTGCTTCTTTCCCCCAATGTAAAGGTTTTTATTATAACACTCAAAGATCAGATGGAAGGAATAATTTCTGAGTGTATTAAGCTTACAAGTAGTCTGGATCGTATACATATTCTTCCGGAACCAATTGCAAGAAATACCGCCCCTGCAATAGCTGCATGCTCCAGTTATCTAATAGAAAAAGGTAGAGGCCAGGAGAAGACCCTTGTTCTTCCTGCAGATCATCTTATTGAACCTTTTAGTAGTTTCAAAAATGATGTTGAAGAAGCAGGAAGACTGGCAGATAAGGATTATCTGGTGACATTTGGAATTAAGCCAGCCTATCCATCAACGGGCTATGGATATATTGAAACTGGCAATAAAGAACTAAATGGATATAAAGTATCTTCGTTTAAAGAAAAACCCAATGAATCTACTGCAGAAGAATTTATAGGAAAAGGAAATTACTTCTGGAACTCCGGAATGTTTGTTTTTAAATTAGATAGATTTTGGGATGAGCTTGCTAAGGGTTCTCCTGGTATTGCAGAGATGTTTTCTGAAATTGGTAAAGATCAGGCTTCCAGAATTAAAGATGGTATTACTGTAATTATGGAAAATGATAATACAGCAGATTTGTATAAAAAATCACCAAAAGATTCCATTGACTATGGTGTTATGGAAAAATGCAGCAAGTCGGCTATGGTTCCTGCGTCTTTTGGTTGGAACGATATTGGCAGCTGGGACGAAATGTCTGAACTGGATAATCAAAATGAAAGTACTAACTCCTTTAATGTAGATTCTCAAAATAATT
The DNA here is from genome assembly GCA_029932585.1 of Spirochaetia bacterium. GTDB lineage: Bacteria > Spirochaetota > Spirochaetia > B11-G9 > B11-G9 > JAJRQE01. Next base: position 15,714 of record JAOZPU010000061.1, read on the forward strand.
TTGTACAATCAGATATTCCTGTTGCATTGTGCGGAGTGGAAGATCTTGTTGTTATTCAGAAGAATGGTTCACTGTTGATTTGTAAAAAAGGGAAGGGGCAGTTGGTTAAGGATGCTGTGGAGTTGATAAAAATGGGGAATAGGGAAGATTTGCTGTAGGGGTTTTTTAAGTTTCTTCTTACTCATATAAGCTTTTAACTAGTAAAAACAACACTCCAAACAACACTTTTGTGTCTATGTGATAGCTCTGTTTTATAAGTAAACTTACTGATAATAAGCTGGTTCATTAAGCTTAAATATTTTTTTACAGGAGTTTATAAGATGAAGAAATTACTGTTGCAGTTATTGATGATAACCGTTGCAACATCTGTTTTTGCAGATGATTTTGTTGAGATCAGAGGATATGAGTATGCTGATTATCTTGTTTACAAAGAGGAAGCAGCTGTGATCCTCGAAGCTGTGGACAATAATCCCATTGGTGAATTTACTCTAAATGATTTAAAAGAAATTGCCCTAGATCTTTCAATTTCTTTTCAGAAAATGCAG
>JAOZPU010000062.1 GCA_029932585.1 Spirochaetia bacterium
CTGTATTCCTATTGGTAGTTTTGTCATAATATCCCCACTCTCTTAAGTATACAGCTAATAGAGAATAATGTGAAGATTCCTGTTTTTTTAAAACCTATTCCATTTTAAATGGGAAATATTCTTATCCTTAGAATTCAAGTATATTAAAAATCACAACATTTTTAATTTATCGGAGAAAAACTGCCATGAATAATACTATACAAGAGAATCAGATCCTTGAAAATAGAGCCAGAACAAGAATAGATAAATTCATGAAAGAAAATAGAATTTATAGAAATCTTCAAAGTGCCGGAATCATTAAAGTACGCGGGATTCCTGTACTCAGAGTTTTAACTTTGATTTTTTCTCTGGTATTCTATGGTAAAAATTGGTATCAATTCAAAAAGATAAATAGAGAAAATACAGAAGAAGGCCAAAGATGCTGTTTACCGATTCATCGAGAATGAGTACAGATGAAAAAAACATTTGGAGATCTATTTTTTGAATATGGAGATGAAGTCAAAGACATTACTTTTGTCCAGGCACTGACATTGTTTTTTCAACAAATTAAACTAATTTTGGAAAACCAATTATTTCTGGCAGAAGATCATATTAACGAAATATTAGATAAGCTGCTGGATTCCTTGCCAAAATATATGAAAGGATTTATTTGTCAAACTCAACTCCTCAACCTTCACATCCAAAAGCTTTCTATAAGACTTCCCAGCCCTGTTTACTACCGGGCTACCCCCAATCCTATATGGCTCCTTCAGCCCAGGCTCTTACAAATTAATACTTGAAATTAAACTATTTTTGCTATATACTTCATGTATATAGCATTTGGGGAGGTATTCAATGAACATTGGATCAGTCTTCGAGAACAACAGAACCCAGGCAGTACGGCTTCCTTCGGAAACCCGTTTTCCAAAGGAAATAAAGAAAGTCCTGGTTCGAATTATAGGAAATACCCGTGTAATCTCTCCTTTAAATAAAACCTGGGACAGTTTTTTTCACCAGGAAGATGAAGGCGTAAGCGATGACTTTATGAAAGAAAGAGCTTCCCAGTTTCAGTCAGAAAGGGAGTCTTTCTAGATGCTGAAGTATATGCTGGATACCAACATCGCCATATATATAATTAAACGGCGACCTGTAGAGCTGCTGGAAACTTTCAATAAATATGATGGTCATATGTGTATAAGCTCCATTACCCTGGCAGAGTTATTGCATGGAGTAGAGAAAAGTACCATGCCGGAGAAGAATCTAAGAAATGTTGAGGATTTTGTTTCCAGGCTGGAAGTTCTTCACTATGATGATAGCGCTGCATCACACTACGGTGAAATAAGAGCCGATCTTGAAAGGAAAGGAATGCCTATAGGTGTCAACGATCTTCATATTGCCGGGCATGCAAGAAGCCTGGCGCATACCCTTGTTTCAAATAACACAAAAGAGTTTTTACGTGTAGAAGGGTTGCGTCTTGTTAACTGGACAGAAAACTTCAACCCATAGAATCCTCGCAGGTTTTTCTGGAGATCACCATGTCGTTTCTAATTTCCAAGACCTTTATGACCTCATCAGCTTTAATGGATGATGATGGAATTTACTCTTTTCTCTTTAGCCACTTATCAATTTCATCTTTATTAAAAATTACCCTATAGATTGAAATACTTTACCCTGTGGTATATCTTTATTCCGATGAGAAAAATTGCTATTGTACTACTGTTTTTATTTACTCTATCCTCTTTGTTCGCTCTTTCCCCTGAGCGAATAATATTTAATGAAGCAGAAAGCAGGTATAAAAATGGGGATTTGGATTTTGCTTTAAGTCGTTATGAAGATTTGATACAGGAATATCCTCTATCAGAGTATGTCGCCGATTCATTTTTTAGAATTGCAGTAATAACATTGCGATCAGATAAAATTGAAGAGGCTGATATTTTATTTGATCGTGTTGAAAAAAGGTACAAAAATACCCGTTTTATAGATTATCTTCCATTCTGGAAGGGTCTAATAAGGTTTAAGCAGAAAAATTGGGAAGAATCTTCTGTTCTTTTTTCCCAGTTTTTGGATAATAATCCCTCCTCGTTAGAGCAGGAAGCATATCTATATTGGGCAAAAGCAGAATTTTCCCTTGGAAGAACAAAGTCTGCAATTTCAATTCTGGATAACTGGTTTGAAATTGCAGATGATATTTATAATAATCCATATTTACTTACATTTTATCTAACATTAATGGAGAAAAATGGAGAGTATAGTCGTGTTATAGCTCATCTGAAAAATATTAAACCTGATAGTTTTGAAAAATCGTGGATGGACAGATTATATTCAATTTATGCAGAAAGTCTTTATAAGTCAGGGCATACAAAGGAATCAGAGGTATATTATAGGAAAATTTTAGACGCAGAACCCGATATCTCTTCAATTGGATTTATTCGTTTGTTTTCAATTTATAAAAATAATACAGATGTGCAAAGAGAGATCTTTGACAATGCACAAATACAACTTTCCGGCCATCCTCTTATGTTGAATAAATTTTTATTAAGGGTGGGAATTGACAGTTATAATAATGGTCAGTTTGAATTAGCAGCTTCATATTTACGGCGTATCTGGAGAACTGGTAATATTGAAGATATAAATAGTCTTGTTCCTGTCTATCTTGCCAAAATACTTGTTGCAGCTGGTGATAAAACTGGAGCAGAAAATATTCTTTTTACCTATAATAATCAGGTATCTGTTGTTGATGAACTTGTACTATACACCCTTTCCAATGTTCTTGTTGAATCTGAAAATTGGCAGGATGCAGAGTTAAATTTAAAGAATTTTCTTTTTTCTTTTCCAAACTCAGAATATTATAGTAATGCAGCATGGATGTATGCATATACTCTTTACAAATCAGGTCAATTTAAGGAGAGCCGGTCTGTAATAGATTCTGTTCTTGCTGAGGGGCGGGGAGGGGATTATACAAACTATTTTATTCTTTTAAGTGCCCGGGTTTATATAAAACTGGGTAATATGCAATATGCACTTGCTATGTTCAAAGAATACCTCCCTTTTGATAATAATAATTTAGAAATATGGTTTGATATAATTAAACTCCAGTTTAATTTAGGTCAGTATAATTCTGTATCTGACAGTTTAAAAAATATTGAGAAAATACTTATTAAAGACCAGAATAATCCCTATTTTTCACTTATATATTATGTTGCCGGTCTTGGAAATATTGCAGAAGGAATGTATGAAGAGGGTTTGGCAAAGCTGAATAGAGTTGAGGATGAAAAATTAGTAAGTAATAGTCTGGAAAGTATTACCTCTTATCTAATCTACTATAGGGGATGGGCTGCATATAAACTGGCAAATTATCTTGAGTCTTTCAAATTGTTCCAACAGGTTTCATCAGATTATCCTGAAAGCAGTGTTTTCCTTGATTCGCTATATTTTGCAGCCTGGTCAGCTTATCTTTCAGAAAATTATTCCCTTGCTTCAGAATATTTTGCAAATTTTAGTAAAGTTGCACCAGACAGAGATAAGGCAAAGGGATTATTTTTTTATAGTAAATCAATGTATTCAGAAGCAAATTTAACTGAAGCAGAACTGATATTTCAAAATATATATACTAAATATCCCCATAGTGAGTATGCAGATGATGCCATGTTTGAACATGGGAAAATCCTTGAAGAGCTTGGAAATAATAGCCTTGCAGTATCTACTTATCTTGAATTATACAACAGATATAAAACTAGTTCTTTGGCAGAAGAGAGTTTGTTTAGAATTGGTGAGATCTATTATTCAATGGGTGATTATTTAAAAGCCCAGGAAGCCTTTTATTTTCAGCGGCAAAAGTATTCTGGTGGTAAACTTGGGGACGTTTCTCTTTTTTGGGGTGCTGAATCAGCAGAAAAAATGGGAAGAACTTATGGAGCTATACTTCTTTTAGAGAAGCTTCTGGAAGAATATCCTGAGAGTAGTTTTAGACCTAATGCTCTGCAGAAAATAGCTTTTCTTTATGCAGAAGAGGGGGAGTACAGTAAATCTCTAAATTATTATAGCGATTTCCTAACCAGTTTTTCTGATTATGATTCTGCCGATGCTGTACGTACCCAAATTAAAAAACTGAACCTTCTTCAAAGTGGGGCAAATGAGGCTGAAGCAGAACTTCTGGTGCTTATAGAAGAAAAAGGAACCCAAACAAGTGAATCCCGGGAAGCCTATATAAAATTAGCAAAGATGTATTTGTATAAGTTTAATGGTAAAGAAGAAAAAGCTTTCGATTTGTTATCGAGTATATCATTATTAAGAGGTAAGTATCCTTCCATTGCAGCTAAGGCTGTTTACTACCTTGGGGATTATTACTCAATAAAAAAAGATTATACTAAAGCTGCTAATTATTTTGTTGATGCTGCAGCTCTATATCCTGATGATTCTGATCTTACTGGTGTTTCTCTTTTAAGAGCATCTGAAATGTCTGTCGCTGCAGGAGATTTTCAAACAGCAGAAAAAATGATTAATCTTTTAGAGATTAATTTTCCTTATTCCGGATGGCTTGAAGAGGGTAGGAAAAATTTGGAGAAAAATCGATGAAAAAAATAATTTCTCTAATAATTTTTAATATTGCTTTTTATGTATATGGAATTGATGAAGTTCCATCTTCAATTGAATTGATAATTCCAACTGTAATAGTTGAGTTTGAAGATGATCTGGAAACTGTTATGGAATTAAAAGTACCTGATTATAATGATATTATTCTACCTGACTTTGAAATATCTATTCCATATCCCCAGGATATGACTATCGAAGATATTGACTTTGACCTTCCTTTGCCAGATTTGGTTGAATATAGTTACATAGAAAAATCTTCTTTTTTTAGTGAAGGTATTCTTGGTATTGGAAGTAGAAATAATCTGATTGGGAATATATCTCTTTTTCGTCTTGGTAAGGATCTAAGGTTTTCTCTTTCTTTTTCACATGATGGTCTTGATGGATTTGGGAAAAATCCTGCAGGAATGGGCTTCTTTTCAAGAAAGGAGGCTTTTGAAGGTGATTTTAGAAATGGGGATGAATCTTTTTTAATAACAGGAGCCGGATCAGTTATAGAAAATGAAGAGGGGCTTCAGGGGCAAACATCTTCCTATACATCTGTTATACATCGTTTAAGCAGTTTTGAACTTGGATTTTCCGGTAGTGATGTTTTTTCCTGGAACGGGAAATTAGGTTTGAACATGGCAGGAAAAACTTTGACAGGAGAGATCCCTCTTAAAAGTGAAGAACTCATTCTCTCTCTTGACAGTAAGCTGTCATGGCAAAAAAAATGGTTTAATATTTCTATAAATGGTAATTATGTTTTTGACAGGCTTATTAGGGTTAATAATAATATATTTAGATCTAATCTTGAGATGGGATTAACTCTGGATTTCCTGGATATAGCTGCTGTTGGAGGAGTGTTCTGGTATCCTGGAATTTCTCCTGTCTATCCTTTTTCATTTTCCCTGGATGGTGCTTTTAGTGAATTTTTGCGTTATCAAAGTTCTGGAGGATACCAGGTTGAAACTTACTCAAACTATGACACCTGGAATGACTCCCCTTACAGTGAAGTATCCGCAGGTATTAATAAGGGATGGTTTTGGAACGGTCAAATAGTTATTCCCCCTTTTTCAAATACTGAATTGGGATTAAGGTGGGATTACCGTTTTTGGGATAGTTTAATTTCTACAGATCCCAATGAATTTGACTCCTCAAATGGTTTATTTGGTGTTGTAACATCCCAGGGGAATTATCTTGATTTATCGCCATTTATTAAAGTTTCTCTTCCCTGGCGATTGAATCTGCTATTTGGGTGGAATGGTCAGGTTCTTTCAGGTAAAAATTTACTGGAACCTGTACAGTCTGTGTATACAGAAATTATTTATAATTCAGATAATTATGGTTTTTTTATAACAGGGAATTATAGCCTGGAACCATTTGTTCTTGTTCCTTCACTTTCAATGGGCATAAACTATACTCTTACAGAGGGTGTTGTACTTAGTCTTGAAGGTGAAGATGTTTTAGGTTTTTTTGCTGAAGATAGAATTAAAATTGGTAACTATATTGAAGAAGGTGGAACTTTCTCACTTTTAACAAAAATTTCTTTATAAAGTTTGATTTCAAGGAGTTAATTGATATGTTTTTAATGATTGCAAAGGGCGGCCCTATAATGGTGCTGATTATTTTCTTATCTCTGGTTGCCGGGGTCATAATTATTGAACGATTGTTATTTTTTCGTAAAATTAGAATGGATGAAGAGAAATTTATTGGCCGTCTTAAATCTGCAATTCAAAAGAGTCATTATGACGAAGCACTTGATATATGTGCTAATAATGCAACTCCTCTTTCTAACTTAATGAAGGTTGGTATAGAGCATAGAAGTTATGGAAAAACTGAAATTAAAGATTCAATTTTAGCAGCAGCTAATTTAGAGGTTCCCCAGTTAGAAAGATATCTTACATCACTGGGAACAATTGCTCATATTTCTCCCCTCCTGGGTCTTCTTGGAACAGTTACTGGTAATATTAAAGCATTTGGTGTTCTTGGTAATTTTGGTTCGGTTGCAGATCCTTCTCTCCTGGCTACAGGCATCTCAGAAGCCTTACTTACAACAGCTGCAGGTATTATTGTATCAATACCTGCTATTGTTTTTTATAATTATCTGGTGGGAAAAGCAAATAATACAATTATTAATTTAGAGAATAGAGTAAATGATCTGGTTCTTTTTTTTGAGGCAGGAGAGTAATGGTTTTTAAGCGCCGTCTGAAACCTGCTGCAAGTGTGGATCTTATTCCTATGATTGATGTAATTTTTCAACTTGTAGTTTTTTTTATGGTGTCCAGTACATTTATTATTACTCCTGGGATTCCTTTGGAATTTCCGGATTCTACTACCGCTGAACCTGTTGTAATTACTAAACTTATTGTAACTATAGTTTCTGAAAATGAACTTTATCTCAACGAGGATCGTACGTCTCTTTCCCGTCTTCCTGAACTTATAAATTCTCTTTCTGAAAATTCCGAACAGGATATCCAGAGTGTAATTTTAGAAGGAGATCGCAGAGCTTCTTACAGTTTACTGGTAAATGTTCTGGATATTCTTAGAGAAAGTGGTTTTACTGGTATTAATTTACGAATGAAGGATCCTGGAAATTGATAAAATCAGATTCCAACCGTTTGTTACAAGCTCTTATAATAAGTATTGTATTTCATATATTAGTATTTTTTGGTATGAATATGATGGACTGGTTTAAGGAAGTAGATATCTCCCCAGGGTTACCACCTGTCACTCTTAGAATTGAAAAATTTAGCCAAAATATTGAAGCTCCTATAACGGTTGATGCTCCAGTAATAGATGATGTGGATAAATCTGAATCTTCACCGATTCCAGTTCCGAAAGAAACTGAACAGGTGAAAAAGGAATTAAATAGTTCTGATTCATCTTCTGTTCGCCAGGTAAGTACTCCTAAGAAAGTTGAATATAATGCCTATGCTGATCTCAGTAGTGATAATTATTCCAGTATTTTTTCCGATGAACCTGATCCTCTGGAAAAAGGAGTTGAAAAAACTCCATATGTTCCTTCAGATAAAAATGAAATTGTACTGGAGAAAGTAGATTCTTCAAGGGGTTATAAAGATGAGGCGACTGTACCTGCAGCTAATAATGCTGATACAAGAGTTGTTTCTGGAGAAGCTATAGATGACCTCATTCAAAGTTTAGATAAAGAGAGAGACTCTGGTATTGATACCACTCCTGAACCTATAATTAATGAAAATAATCATATTAAATATAATGAGTTTCCTGTAGAATTTAGCAATTCCCAAGTTAACCGGTATTTGGAAAATAAACCCACAGTTAATATCCCTGCAGAATTTTCCAGTTATATATCATCAGAAATAACTGTCATTGTTAAATTTTATTTAAATGCAAATGGAATATTACACCGCTTTGACATGATAAGGGATTCGGGGTATTCTGAAATTGACAGTTCTATCATATCCGAGCTTAGAAAATGGGTGTTTAATACAGATTCAGGATCTGAAGATGTGGAAGGAACTGTTACTATAATACTCAAAGGCAAATAAATTATATGAAGATAAAAGCTGTTGGTTTTGATATAGACGGTACTCTATATCCAAATTATGAAATGTTCTTAATGTCATCTCCTTCTTTTCTAAGTCATCCCCGTTTAGTTTTGCATTTCGGAAAAATACGAAAAGAGATTAGAAAAACTGAGTTTTCCGGTGATTTCAGGGAGACTCAATCCCGGCTTCTTGCCTATTCAATGAAAATATCAAAGGAAAAAGCTGCTGACTTAATAGAACGTCACCTTTATCAGAAATGGGTATATTCTTTTAAGGGTGTCAGACCTTTTAAAACTGTACGACCGGCATTACTCTCTTTGCAGCGGGATGGTATCAGGCTTGGAGCATTATCAGATTTTCCTGTAGAAAAAAAACTGGATTTTTTAGGATTATCAGATTTAATGGAGATTGCTTTTTCTTCGGAAGAAACTGGTTATCTAAAACCTCATAAGGCTCCATTTATAAATTTGATTAGTCGATTTGGATTAAATCCGGATGAGATCCTTTATGTTGGGAATAGTTATAAATATGATATATTAGGTGCAAAAAAAGTAGGTCTGCGTACTGCCCATTTAATTAAAAAACCGGATCCTGATAGTCAGGCCGATTTTTCATTCTATTCATTTTTAGAGCTTCGGGATTGGATAAAATCAATAAATAATTGACAACTTTTCATTCATAGGTAACAATAATGGAGGATTGGAGAGGTTTATGGAATTCACAATTGGAAATATTATAACCCTTCTTGTAGTTGCAATTGTATTGGCAGTCTATAGGCAGTTGGATAAAAATAACCGTTCACTGGAAAAAATAAAGCGATATTCTGAAAAAATAAAAACTGAACTGGATTCTTATATAGACAGTAAAACAGTTGAAGTAAAGAATTTTGCTATTGAATTGGATGTTCATCAGGAAACAGGAAAGGCAATATTAAACAGAATTTCAAAGGCTGAAGAGCATTTGGAATCAAAAGCTGCTTATATTGAACAGATGTATAACAGAATAAATGAATACGACAAGGCTTTAAATGAACTTACACAGATGACAGGTAGGGTTCAGGATAATTTGGACAGGCTGCACGAAGAATCAGAATTTGTAGATAAAGTTGGCAAAAGGGTAAAAGAAGCTGGTTTAGGAATTCTTAAACTGGAAAAAGATATTCCTGTATTAAAACATGAATTTGCGAAAGAAAATATTAAAGAACTGAAGCTTGTAAGGTCAGTCGTTTTAAAAGATACACAAAAAATTATATCACATATTAAAAATGAAATTGATTCCAATGAGAAGAAGATTACTGATTTTACGAATGTTATAAATGAATTAGACAAATCTAAAGAGGTAATGAAAGACGAAACTATAAAATCTCTTCAGAATTTTCTGGATGAACAGGTATATAAAACTGAGCAGTCAGGTGAAAAATATACAGCAGAACTTTTGAAAAGATTTGAAATAATACTTGCGAAAAAATCTGAGGAAGCAGAGTCCATTGAAGTTGATATGAAGAGATCTTTTGATAAAACTTCGGAATATATTGCTTCTGCAATGGATGAAACGGATCAAAAAGTTGTTCAGTTTAAGAATAAGATCAAAGAAATTGAAGTTGTATATACAAAATCTCTTAATAATGCTGCAGATAGAGGAATGGCTTTGGAAGATGAGGCATTTGAAAGTGTCAAACAAAAAATATCATCGGATCTCGAAGGTTTTAAAATTGAATATGATAAGAGTTTAGCAGCTGTTAATAGTACTGTTAGTGGAAAATTATCCGGTTTTGGAACTGTTTATGAGGAAGTTTCAGCAAAAAATAAGGAAGCTCTGGAAAAATTATCAAAAGACCTGGAGTCTTCTGATAAAACGGTTAGGGATCGTATTTCCAATGTAGAGTCAAGAGTTCATGATTACGAAGATAGTATTAACTATAAATTTACAAAATTGGAAGCTATAAGCGCAGATCTTAATTCCCTGGAAGGGAATCTTAGAATTTCAATGGAGCAGACAGCTCATAATATTGAAGCCGATTTTCTTGATTACACAAAGCAGCAGGATCAGACTCAACTGGCTTATAGGCAGAAGCTATCTGATGAAATGAAGGAATTGGATGGTGGTTTAAATAGTCTTGAGCTGGAACTCAATGGCCTGAAAACAAGGGCATATGAGAATGTTGCCAAAGGTCTAAAGGTTTTTGAAGATGATTTCTTTTCCGATTTAAAAAATAAAAATGTTGTAATGGAAGAAAAAATTATTGAGTGGCAGGGTGCTATTGATAAAAATTTGGAAGAATTGGCCAGATCTGGTGAAGATAATCGCCAACAAATTGAAAAAGACTATAGTGATAAGCTTAAGGATAAATTAGAGGAGCTTCAGGAAAGAGTTTTTGCAAATCAGGCAAAATTTGAAAGTCAGGTTTCAGATTTTCAGAGCCGTGTTGAGGAAAGGATGAACCATTCTGATTCAGCTGTAGATTCTATTGAAGAATCTATTAAAAAGAATCTTGTAGAGATAGAAGAGAGAGCTAATGCTTCTTTTTTAAGAGAATTTGTTGAATTTAATACAGGTGTAAGTTCTCAGCTGAAAAAATCAGAAAGAGATATTGATGCTAAATTAATTAGTATTGAGCAAATAGTAGATCAAAAAGGGAAGGAGTTGTTAAGTTTTACAGAGAATTCCCAATCTGATGTAACTGTTTGGCAGGCAAAAATACTTCAGGAAATGAAAGAAGCTGAAGATGAGATGAAATCAGGGTATGGTGATTTCAAAAAAGAAGTTTTTAGTAATATTTCTCAAATAAAGAATGATTTTGAGTCTCAAAAAGAAGATTTAATAATTAACACTCAGGACGAGAGAGCCAGGATTAAAAATGAGTTAAAGGAGAATGCTGCAGGTATTATTCAGCTGCAGACAGATCTTAGGACAAAAACAGATAACTCTGTCGAAAATTTTAATAGGGAATATGATACATTTATTCTGGAAATACAAAAGAAAAATAGAGATATGCTGGTAGAGTTTGATAAAAAGGTAAAAGAATTTAGATTGATATCCGGAGAGACCAGGGAAAAAACAGATCAGCTTCAGAAGAAGCTTTATGGTAAGATTGAAGAGAACTATAAAATACTTGCTGTAAATCTACAGGAAATTGATAAACGTCAAAAGGGTTTTATTAATCAAACCAAGATATTTGATCGTGCCGATTCTCTGAAGGTAAGCTTACAGGAAGCTATTGAGGATCTAAAGTCAGAACTGGTTAAGGTTGAAGCGCAAAGTAATGAAGCCAGAGAGATTGAACGTAAATTTGGATCAATTAAAAAGCTTGGAGATGAAGTAAATGTTAAGCTTAGTCGTTTTCTTGGGGAAAAACGTCGTATAGAAGAGATGGAAGGTGATTTTAAGAAGCTTATTATTATTTCACAATCAGTGGATAGTAAATTGAGACAGGTTACAAATTCTCATGATGATCTACAGGCTATTCAGATTAAAATCAGGAATCTTGAAGAACTGGAAAAAGAGATATCTGTGAAATTTGATCGGTTAGAGAAAAAAGATCAGGTAATTGAAAATACTACGATAAATGTTGATAAAAATTTCCAGCAACTTAGCGATCTTGACGAACAAATAAAAACACTTAGTGAGGAAGTTTCAAATATCCCTGAGACAATTCATGGCTTAACTTCCAAAATTGAACTACTTTCACGAAATAAGAAAAAAGCTGATGATACTGCAAAACAGGTTGAATCTCTGGATGGACTTCTTAAAGATATTGAAGAACGAATTGAAAATATGCAAAAGGCACGGGAGTGGTTGGCAAAAACAGAAACACGCCTTGAGGAAGTTTCCAAACAGGCCCAGGAACAGGTTAAACTACTGGGTTCAATTCTTAAAGATGGTGATAAGACAGCGAAAGGTGCTCCTTCCATGGGAGCCAGGGATGTTGTTACCCGCCTGGCACATCAGGGATGGTCTATTAAAGAGATTGCCAGTACTACAAAACTGTCCCGTGGTGAAGTAGAACTTATTCTGGAACTCCTGCCTAAAAAATAATTGTAGGATGCCCAGGTAGGGGCATCCCTACGTAACAATTGATATATTTTTTCACAAAAAAGCTTGACCCTTCCTATGTTGATTAGTATTTTATGGCATACGATAAATCAATAGAATATAACAATTACGATTAACATAACGAGGGTGGTATGTCTAAGAAGCGAAATAAGGAGAAAGAGGAAATTCCTCAGGATGATCTTCCGGAAAAGGAATCTGAAGAAAAAAATACTATTGCTGAGGATGATATCAGTGAAGAACAGGTAGAAAAATCTGAAGAAGAAAAATTACAGGATATAATTAAATCTCTGGAGGATGAAAATAGTTCTTTAAAGGATCAAATTCTAAGAAAACAGGCCGAATCAGACAACTATAGAAAACGTATTCTACGAGAGAAAGAAGATTCAATTAAGTATGGTAATTCTAATTTATTGTTGGATTTAATAACTATAATTGATGATTTTGAGAGGGCCATTAAGGCTTCCCAGGAAGCTACCGATCCGAAAAGCTTTCATTCAGGTATCGAGCTTATTGAAAAACAGTTTGTAAGTATGCTGGACAGAAACTGGAGTTTAAAGAGAATGGTAGCTATAGGTGAGGAATTTGATCCTCAGTTACATGAAGCCCTGGGAATGGAAGAGAGTTCTGAATATGACAAACAGACTGTAATTGAAGATTATCAGAGTGGATATATTCTTCATGACAGAGTGCTTAGACCTGCAAAGGTAAAAGTTGCTATGCCAATAGCTGATAGCCCGGAAGTTGAGGCTGAAGCGGTAAGTGATAAATAATCATGGTAGTATCCATGTGTAATAATATTAGTAATAAGAGTTAGGAGATAAAATAATGGGAAGAATAATTGGTATTGACCTTGGAACAACAAATTCATGTGTTTCAGTAATGGAAGGGGGGGAACCTGTTGTAATTCAGAATGCTGAGGGGCAGAGAACTACTCCGTCTATTATAGGATTTACAGCAAAAGATGATCGCCTTGTCGGGCAGCCGGCTAAAAATCAGATAGTAACTAATCCGGAGAATACGGTGTACTCAATTAAAAGATTTATGGGTCGTCGTTTTTCTGAAGTTCCGGATGAAATTAAGATGGTTCCTTATGCTATAAAAGAAGGTCCCGGTGGTGAAGTCCATGTAGGTATTCATGGTAAGGACTTTTCTCCTCAGGAAATATCAGCAGCTACTTTACAGAAAATGAAAAAAACAGCAGAGGACTATCTTGGCGAATCTGTTACAGAAGCAGTAATTACTGTTCCTGCTTATTTTAATGACGCTCAGCGTCAGGCAACCAAGGATGCAGGTAAAATTGCAGGACTTGAAGTAAAGCGTATTGTAAATGAACCAACAGCAGCAGCTCTTGCATATGGTTTTAATAAAGATAAAAAAGAGGAAAAAATAGCCGTTTATGATCTTGGAGGTGGAACTTTTGATATTTCCATACTTGAACTTGGTGACGGTGTTTTTGAGGTAAAAGCTACTAATGGTGATACCCATCTTGGTGGTGATAATTTTGATCAGCGTATTATTGAATGGCTAATAGAAAGCTTTAAGAAAGATTTTGCTATTGATCTGTCCAAGGATAGAATGGCTCTTCAGAGATTAAAAGAGGGTGCGGAAAAAGCAAAAATTGAACTTTCCAGTACTCATTCTACAGAAGTAAACCTCCCTTTTATTACTGCAGACGCTTCCGGGCCAAAACACCTTCAGTATACTCTTACCCGGGCCAAATTTGAGCAGATGGTAAGTGATCTTGTAGAGGGAACAAAAAACCCCTGTTTAAATGCTTTAAAAGATTCAGGGCTTTCTCCTTCAGATATTGATGAAGTTATATTAGTAGGTGGTTCTACAAGAATACCTGCAGTACAGGAAGCAGTTAAGAGTTTATTTCAGAAAGAACCTCATAAGGGTGTAAATCCTGATGAAGTTGTTGCCATGGGAGCAGCTATTCAGGGAGGAATTCTTGGTGGTGATGTAAAAGATGTACTTCTTTTAGATGTTACTCCATTGTCTCTGGGTATTGAAACATTAGGTGGTGTCTCGACAAAACTTATTGAAAGAAATACTACTATTCCCACACGAAAGAGCCAGACTTTTTCGACTGCGGCAGATAACCAGACAGCAGTTTCTATAAGTGTACTTCAGGGTGAACGGGAAATGGCTGCTCAGAACAGAGCACTTGGTCGTTTTGATCTTGTTGGTATTCCTGCTGCTCCAAGAGGTGTTCCACAGATTGAGGTTACTTTTGATATAGATGCTAATGGTATAGTTCATGTATCTGCAAAAGACCTTGGAACAGGAAAGGAACAGAAAATAAGAATTGAATCTTCTTCTGGCCTATCCGATGATGAAATTGAAAAAATGGTTAAAGATTCTGAACTTCATGCAGAGGAAGATAGAAAAGAACGAGAAAAAGTAGAAGTTACTAATGAAGCTGATTCACTTATTTATTCAACTGAAAAATCTCTTAAAGATTTTGGAGATAAAGTTTCTGCTGAAGATAAATCAGCTATTGAAGCTGGTGTGGATGTATTGAAAAAGGCTTTGGAGTCTGGTGATATTGAACAGATAAAAACAAAGTCTGAAGAACTGAAGCAGGTTGCTCATAAACTGGCAGAAGAAATGTACAAGAGTACAGAAGCAAATGCTCCTGGTCCTGAAGCTGGACCTGAAGGGGCTGCTGGTACTGCACAAAGTGGTGAAGATGCTCAGTCCAAGAGCGGAACAGTTGAAGATATCGATTATGAAGTAATTGATGATGAAGATTCGGACAAATAAATAGATAGAGAGTTTTTAGTTTGGCAAAACGAGATTATTATGAAGTGCTCGGGGTATCTAAGGATGCCTCGACTGACGAGATAAAGAAGGCATATAGAAAACTTGCAATTAAGTATCACCCTGATAAAAATCAGGGTGATAAGGAAGCAGAAGAGAAATTCAAAGAGGGTACAGAAGCCTATGAAGTTCTTGGGGATGCAAAAAAGAAGCAGGTTTATGACCAGTATGGGTTTGCCGGTGTAGAAGGAATGAATGGTGGTCAAGGCCATGATTATTCCTCTGTATATAGAGATTTTGAGGATATCTTTGGTGATTTTGGTGGTATTTTTGATTCTTTCTTTGGTGGAGGAGGCGGCGGTGGCCGGCGAAGTGGTCGATCTGCTAAACCAAGAGGATCAGATCTACGGTACAACCTTAATATCCCTTTTACTGATGCTGTTTTTGGAACTAAGGTTCAGATTAGTTATAACAGACATGTTGAATGTTCATCCTGTAATGGTACTGGAGCTGAATCCGGTGGTGGTAAAAAAATGTGTCCCACCTGTGGTGGAAGTGGTCAGGTAAGACGAAGTTCTGGTTTTTTCTCTATTGCTTCACCATGTCCTACATGCAACGGTGATGGATTTGTTATCGAAAATCCTTGCAAGAGTTGTAGAGGCGCAGGTGTAGTTTCTAAAAGCCAGAAGATTAAGGTAACTATACCTCCTGGAATTGAGTCTGGGAAAAGGATAAACATTCCTGGTCAGGGGAATGCCAGTCCTAATGGCGGGATAACAGGTGATTTATACGTTTATATTACAGTTACACCCCATAAATATTTTGAGCGGGACGGAGCTGATGTTTACTGTGTAGTTCCCATATCTATGACTCAGGCTTCTCTTGGTTCGGAATTGCATGTAAAAACACTTGATGATAAAAAAGCTAAGTTGAAGATTCCTTCAGGAACTCAGAATGATAAGATTCTACGCCTGCGTGGAGAAGGTATTCCTTATCTTCATAATGCAGGCAGACGGGGTGATATGTATATTAAAATAAGAGTGAATATACCAACCAAGTTGAGTAGTAAGGCCAAATCCTTGTTAAAGGAGTTATCCGCTTTGGATAACGGCAATAATAGTCCTGAACCTATACCCTTATCAGAATTAAGATAGAAAACAGTCCCTTTGGCATATTATATTGTCAAAGGGGCTTTTTTTTATGGGAGTCTTCTCCGATAGTAAAAAAATGAATTATATTAAATTTTGTATATTGTTATTATTTTTATTTTCCGGAAATTTGTTTTCTTTAGAACGTAATATTAAAGTAATAGATATTATATCTGATCTTGCTGATAATATGGAAGATACTTTTGA
>JAOZPU010000206.1 GCA_029932585.1 Spirochaetia bacterium
CAGAATTGAAGGATTATGAGTTACACCTTCCTCACCATAGTTATAACTTAGGTTATTATTACCTCCGTCACGGTTATCTTCTCCATTTGCTTCGTTATGTTTATTATTATAACTAACTAAATCATAGAGGGTAAAACCATCATGAGATGTTATAAAATTAATACTGTGAAACGGTTTCCTGCCATCTCCCATAAAGAGATCTGAACTTCCTGTTAACCTTGTAGCCAGAACTTGTACAAATCCCTCATCTCCACGCCAAAAACTTCGTACATCATCCCTAAATTTATCATTCCATTCTGCCCAGCGTCCTCCCGGAAAGGAACCTACCTGATAAGCCCCTCCAGCATCCCATGCTTCTGCAATTATTTTAGTGTTTCTTAAAACAGGATCTTCTGCAATTCCTTCAAGAATAGGCGGATTTTCCATGAGATTACCTTCCTGATCCCTGCCAAGAATTGACCCAAGATCAAAACGAAAACCATCAACATGCATCTCAATTACCCAATAATGAAGGCAGCTTCTAATAAGTGAACGAACAATAGGATGATTACAGTTCAGTGTATTACCACAACCCGAATAATTTTTATAAAATCTTTTATCCTCTGATAAAAGATAATAGAGATTATTATCCCAACCTCTGAATGAAAGAGTAGGACCTAATTCACTGCCCTCTCCAGTATGATTAAAAACAACATCAAGAATAACTTCTATACCCGCTTTATGAAGTTCCTTGATCATAAGTTTGAATTCTTTTACCTGATCTCCATTCCCGGGAGAACTGGAATAAGACCCTGTAGGTGCAAAAAATGAGATAGGATCATATCCCCAATAGTTTTCAAGCATTTCTCCATTAAGAGGATTAATTCTTCTAACGCTGTTTATATCAAACTCAAATATAGGAAGAAGTTCCAAACTGGTTATCCCCAGTTCTTTAAAGTAAGGAATCATCTCTATAACACCCTTATATGTTCCAGGATGATTTACATTTGAAGATTTATGTCGTGAGAGTCCTTTTACATGAGTTTCATAAATTATACTGTGCCTAAGAGGAAAATTTAGAGGGCGGTCACCCTCCCAGTTAAAATCATCTGAAACAACTATAGATTTAGGCATATTTGCAATGTTTTCAATTTCACTGAAAGAAAGATCTTTTATTGGCGAATTCCAGTCATAGCCTCTGGATTTATTCAAATCCCAGACATAACTATTTGTTAAAGCCTTGGCATATGGATCCAACAATAGTTTATACCGATTGTATCTATGCCCTTTTTCAGGTTCATAGGGACCATCAACTTTATAAAGGTAGAACACTCCTTCACTAATACCTTCCACAAGTATATGCCACACATCCCCTGTTTTATTTTGTACAGAGTCAAGTACCAGTTCTAAAAAAGGGAGAGTATCCTTAGCTTTTTTAAATAGAAGAAGTGTTACAGATGTGGCATTACGACTGAAAACAGCAAAATTTACTCCATTATTTTGAACGGATGCACCGAAAGGGAGAGGCTCTCCGGAAAAATATTTATAAGTATTCTGCATTTCTTTTGTTACCATTTCCATTCTCCATAAAATCCATCTATTTATATTATAAATCACAATAAAAGGATAATTTCAATAAGTTTGATAATTTTGATTCTAAAGCCTGCACAATATGATATTTCTTTATTTTTTTTACCGGATGTCTGGAATATATGATATAGTCAAGATCCTTGAATTACTATTCAAGATGACAAACTGGTCAGAAAAAAAGGGAGTACTATATGGATATTAATACTAATTTTTCTGTTAATGGTTCTAAAGTTCAAAAAAAAGTTAAAATAGAAGAAACACTTCAGGATTTCCTAAGAAATACTTTGAAACTAACTGGAGTTAAAAAAGGCTGCAGTAATGAAGACTGCGGCTCCTGTACAGTTCTTATTAATGGAGAACCTGTAAAATCCTGTAGTTTAAAAATGGATGATCCTCTCCTTAAGGATGCTGAAATTGTAACTATTGAAGGTTTATCTGATAATGAAGAGAACCTCCACCCTGTTCAGGAAGCTTTTGTAAATGCAGGAGCTCTCCAATGTGGTTACTGTACTCCTGGTATGATAATGACCAGCACAGGTCTTCTTATGGAGAATCCAAATCCAACAAGGACAGAAATTCGAGAGTATATAGGCCCCAAAAATATTTGTAGATGTACAGGATATCAAAAAATAATTGATGCTGTTGAAGATGCAGGAAGAGTTTTAAGAGGCGAAGAAAGCCTGTTGGCTGATCTTCCTGATGATGCTCCACTACGAAAAAAAGATGCCCGTCTTAAAGTAATGGGAATTATTAAATATGCTGATGATATTGAACTGGATGGAATGATATATGGGAAGATAAAGTATTCTGATATACCCAGTGGAACACTTAAAAAGGTTGATTCCAGTGATGCAGAAAAAGTATCCGGTCTTATTGGAATAGTTACAGCCATAGAGATGAAAGGTTCCAATAAAATAGGAATGGCAACACAGGATCAGCCTGGAATGGTTGGAACAGGTGAACGTATTAGATCCATTGCCGATCCACTGGCAGCTGTTTTTGCAGATACTAAAGAGGGTGCCCAGGAAGCGCTTGATCTTTTAAAAGTGGAGTATAATGAGCTTCCTGGTATTTTCAGTATCAATGAAGCTCTAAGTAAGAATGCACCTCTTATTCATGATGATAAAAAAGATAATATTCTATACCAGGGAACTCTTGAAAGAGGTAATCCGAAAGAAGCATTAAGCTCATCTGATATTATTGTAAGTGGAGACTTTACAACTTCACGGGTAGTTCATGGTTACACAGAGGTTGAATCCGGCTATGCTGTACCAGACGGTAATGGTGGTGTTGCTATCTATTACCCGACACAGGGTGTATTTGATGACAGGCGCCAGGTAGCCGGGGCTCTTGGACTTGAGGAACATAAAGTTAGGGTTATACAGCTTCCTATGGGTGGTGCTTTTGGTGGAAAAGAAGATGTTCTGTTCCAGCATATACTTGCTGCAGCTGCTCTTAAATTTAATAAAACCGTTAAAATTACAATTAGCAGAGAAGATTCTTTAAGGGTTGTACAGAAAAAACATGGTATAGATTTTAAAGCCTCTCTTGGTGTGGATAAATCCGGACAGTTTAAGGTTCTTGATGTTGATATTGCTATGGATACAGGTGCATATGCATCTTTAGGACATGATATTATAGAGAATGCCATGTCATTTGCAGGAGGCCCCTACTACATTCCAGAATTGCGAATTAACGGGAAAGCAGTCTTTACCAATAATGTAATGGGTGGAGCCATGAGAGGGTTTGGTGCAAACCAGGCTAACTATATGGTTGAATCTCTAATAAATATGGCAGCAGAAAAGCTTAAAATGGATACAATTGATATCAGACTGCTGAATGCACTAAAACCAGGGCTTCCAACAGTTACAGATCATATTCTGGAACCGGGAATACCCGGAATAGTTGAAGCTCTACTTGAAGCAAAAAAAGCCAGGGAAGAACTTATTCTTCCGGAAAATACAAATGGCAAAAAATATGGTATTGGCGTTGCATGCGGTGTAAAAAATGTTGGCTTTGGCCATGGGTTTCCAGAAAGTGCCGGATCTATTCTGGAAATGGATACTAATGGAAAATGTAAGCTAATGACATCCCATCATGAACTTGGACAGGGAGCTGCTATTGGACAGGCAAAATTAGTATCAGAGGTATTAGATATTCCAGTAGGTGAAATTACAGTGATATTACCAGATACAACTCAAACTCCATTTACAGCAGCTACAACAGCTTCTATGCAAACATTTATGACAGGGAATGCAACTCTGGGAGCTTCAAGAAAACTTCTATCTGATATTTTAATTAGTGCTTCTAAAAAAATGAATAACCCTAATCCTGCCGCTTTAAAACTGAAAGGTGATTCTGTTGTTGACAGTTCCAATGGAAATAAGATTATGCTATCTGAACTTGGTGCCCCATTTAGAGCTGAATTTCGAGCCTTTCCACCGGAAACTGAAACTTTTGCAGAAGAAAAAACTCCAAAAGATTACAATTCAAAGGAATTTAAAAATAGAAGAACTCACTGGGCCTATGCATATGGTGTACAGCTCGCTTTGGTCGAAGTAGATGATGCTACAGGTAAAGTTCTGGCTAAAAAAATTGTCACCGTCAGTGATCTGGGTAAGGTACTAAACAAACGTGCCGTGGAAGGCCAACTGGAAGGTGGTGTTGTTATGGGTGTAGGTTATGCCCTTACAGAAAACTATAAATATGATAAAGGTAAGAATATAACTGAGACATTTGGTGAACTTGGATTAACAACAGCAGAGGAAGCACCGGAAATTGTAAACAGGGTTGTGGAAGTACCACATCCATGGGGTCCGTTAGGAGTTAAAGGTTTGGCAGAAGCACCCTCCCTGGCCACTGCTCCGGCTATTACAAATGCTATTTTTGATGCTACCGGGGTTAGAATTTTTGATTTGCCTGT
>JAOZPU010000207.1 GCA_029932585.1 Spirochaetia bacterium
AATCAGTTTTTATAATAATTTTATTACTTAATAAAATTGATTTAAGATCATCCTCTTCAGGGTTAAGAATAAAATGATGCTCCTTTGCCATACTAAAAAAAGCCGCAAGATCTTTTGCTCTGTAATCATGAGCATTCCACCCATGTAGTTTGGAAAGGGTTTCATTATCAAGAAGTTTACCGGCAAATCCCTGTTTTTCTACAAAGAATGACAGTCTTTTAAGACTTGCTGCCTGAAGAGCATAGTCGCTGTAATCCATAACAAGAATATCAGGAAAAAGATTCCAGGAAAAAACCTCCCAGTCATTACGTCTCCAGGCTGACCTCTTATATTTCAACATTGTACCAATATCTGCCGGCACAGGGTCGTACTCAAAAGAGGCCAAAGTGGAAAAGGAGCTAATATCAATTTTTATAACTGAAAAATTTGAATTACTACTTTTTACAGTAATTCCAGTCGGAATAAAACCTATAGAATT
This sequence comes from Spirochaetia bacterium, assembly GCA_029932585.1. Classification (GTDB taxonomy): domain Bacteria; phylum Spirochaetota; class Spirochaetia; order B11-G9; family B11-G9; genus JAJRQE01. The sequence continues at coordinate 479 of JAOZPU010000207.1, forward strand.
TGAATAAAAATAAACCGTTGCCCCTCCATTTCTGGGATTAAGACCAAAACTTTCGCTATTATTATCAGAAAAAAGCACTAATTCCGGAGAAATCTCTCCATTCCCTGTATAATTATAGGTGAATGACACTCTCACCTGATTAAAGGGTATATCTGCTTTCTCTGCTAAATCAGTAAACTGATAAGTATTAGGAGCTACAATTTTGAAACCCTCTGAAATAACTTTTACAGATAATCCATTACTTTTAATCACTGAAAAACCTGATTTTGATTTTTCAATTCCAACACCAAAAATTTTAAAAGTTTTGTTTTCTTTTACAGGATTAATGGACATTACTCGAAAACCAGTAATAGTATTGCCCTGAACCATGGGAACCTGATATCGTACTATTCCTTCAGATCCAGGTAAATGAACTTCTGTAATATCTTCTTCACCCAAATAAAGCTCAAGAGAAATATCAGTTTTTGAGCTGTACTGAATATAAAATGAATCTAAATTAGTATCCACAAGCCAAGGATCTTTTAGCACATACAGTGGTGTAGAATATTTTTCATTCAATAAAAGAATCTTCCCCTCATCAACGCCTTTTACTCCAGGTTTTTCAATAAGAGGAATTTCAACATTATACCCAATAAAATTAATACTTCCAAAGTTAGTAAGACAAGAGGTGCTGAACAATAATATATAGATAGTAAAGGCTATTTTTAATATAGATAGATAAGGCTTTTTGTAAGTAATTTTGCAACCTCTCTTTTTCTCTCTGGCGGAAATTCCGGATTTTCTCTTATAAGAGAATCAAATCTGCCTAAAAAATTTTCAGGAAGTATTTCCAACTCCATAATCTGATTAGCAAGCCGTCTTCGTGAAGGCTCAAATTTTCTATTAATAACAAACATAAAGCTGCAAAGATATTTTAAATATCCTGAAAGAGATACAATATAAAATAAATTATCAGAATTTAAAGCAGCGGAATTAAGATCTACAAGATAATGTTCCAGTGATCTCATTGAAGATTCTCTTAATGCACCCCAAAAAGCTTCAGGTAAATTACTAATTTTTTTACGTACATTAACTATCCAGTCACTGTTCTGATACATAACAAGACTATTTTGAATACGATAAAACATATATGTGCCATTATCATGAAAAGCCCATAAATTACCTTCATTATCATTTACAATGGTATCAATTCTGTTCTTTTCCTTATATTCAATTCTAACAGGAAGATCTTCCATAAAAAAGCGATCTTTTACATTTACATGTGAGGATTCAAAAGCACCTGCATTTTCAAAAAGCTGCCTTCTTTTATTTATATCAGGAAAAGAGCCGCTGCAGTACACATCCAGACTTAGAAAAAAATAAGGATTCACAATATCCGTCTCTGTAGATTCATTTAAGAGAATGCTATCTACTTCAGGAATAGTTTTTAAAATTTCTACAATTGCAGCAGAAATTCGCTCTACTTTTCTTTTCATGCTTAAAGACTCCCTATTGAAGACTATCATGTCAATTGAGAAAATTCAACAATGCTTTTTGCATAAAAACCTCTTTAACAAATGTACAATTAATGGCATTTTTAGTTTATGGAACATTTTTTAATTGCTATTATACCTTCAGAAGATATTGTTATACAAATTAGAAAAACAAGAACATCTCTTTTTAAGAAATTTGGTATAATTTCATCAAGATGTCTCCCTGAAATAATACCTGTTGCATTTATTGATGAAATTCTAAATAAAAATCAATTTAAGGGGTTAACATTTGGGGAAGTTTTCAACAGTACATTTTTTTCCACTACTATTAATAACAGTATTTTTCTAAAAACTAACAATGTAAAATCTATAAATTTGATAAAAGAAAGGATATCAGAAAATATAATTCCCGGATTATTTCCCACTAATGAAGGTTTTTATCTGGGAACAATAGAAGAAGGTTCAAATATCAAAGAAATTATTAGATATCTGAACTATGAAAATAATATAAGTTTAAAATGGGGAAAAAATAATCTTGAACTTATTAAAATAACTACCGGCAATACAAACTGGTGGGAAGAAATACACTGGGAAAGTATCTGGAAACTAAAAATTAATTTATCTTAGATTATTTTTTATGAACTATTGTTCTATTACGACCAGTCGTTTTTGCTTCATACATAGCCTTATCAGCAGCATCATTTAGTTCAGAAGAGGTTTCACATTCAGCAAAGGATGCAATGCCACAGGAAAATGTAACAAAAAACTCAGATTCATCAGATTTATGCTTTACAAGGGCAAAGTTTTTTCTTACCTCTTCCATAACTCTAAATGCATTTTCCGCATCTGTATTAATAAGAATTACACCAAACTCTTCTCCACCATAACGGCCAATTATATCTGTTCTTCTAAGCCGATCCTGAAGTAACCGTGAAAGACTTTTTAAGACGTGATCCCCTGCAAGATGTCCGTACGTATCATTAACATTTTTAAAATGATCTGCATCAATCATAGCATAGGAAAGATTACCACCACTTCGTTTTACTCTCATCATCTCTATAGAAATTCTTTCTTTCAAATTAGCATGGTTTAATAACCCTGTAAGAGAGTCTCTTTCCATTAGAAAACGCAGATTTCTACTCCTGGCAGCTTTTGCATTAATTCTGATAATTAAATTATCCGGACGAATTGGCTTTGTAAGAAAATCATCAGCTCCTGACTTCATTGCCTCAAGCTGCTTCTCTTCAGATTGCTCTGCAGAAAGAAAAATTATAGGAATTGTTAAAAAAGCTTCATGTTGACGTATTATTGCTGCAAGTTCAATACCATCACATGTAGGCATATACATATCCAGAATAATTATTTCCGGTTTCGATTCTACAAGGACCTCTATTACTCGCTTTGGGTCAGAGGCAACAGATGTAATCATACCTGCCTGCTGAAGAACAAGAGCATAGTAAGCAATCTGTTCAGGATCATCATCAATTAATAATACATGATAAGGAGGATGATTCAATTTAGAAGTAAGTTTATCAATTTTATCTACTAATATACCTGTATCTAAAGGTAAAATAAAAAAAGCATCTCCACCGGATTTAACTGTTTTAAGGCGCAAAGAAAAATCATCCCGATCAGCTACAAAAATAAAGGAAAGATAATTGGAATAATTCTTTTTTAATTTACTCAGCTTATTTGCAACTGCAACATTATTTTCAATGAATGATGAATTAATAATTAGTAATCTGCAATTACCTTTCTTAATAAAGGTTTCAACTTCAGATATATCATAAAAAACCTCGATTTGAAATCCAAAAATTTCCATTTGATCAGAAATTTCAGATATTACAGAGTCTTCTTTATCTGATAAATAAACTAAAACATTATGTTCATGCCGTTCTGTATCACTATCCATAATAAATTCATCTGTTCCGGTAGTAAATACTTGAGGCACCTCTTCAAGCTCTTCCAGTTCTTCTATATTTTCTTTTGGTTTACAAATATTTTCAATTTTGCCTAAAGTAATGTCAAAAGTTGTCCAGTCAAAAAATTCTGAGTTGGTGTTGTCCTCTAAATAAGAACTTAGAAAAACTTCAAGTTCTTTTGATTTAACTGAAAGTTCATCTAAACCAAATGTTGCGCCGGATCCGGCTAATTTATGCAGAGAATTTTTTAAAATTGATAAAAACTCCAAAGTCCCTCTGGATTTTGCATTTTTTATATCCCTGGTTAGTTCATCAAACCGTACAGGGAGCTGCTTTATATAGTCATCCGTCATAGCAGCTAATTTTACTTTTATACCTTCTGATAGATTACTCAATCCATCCTCCGTTCCTAATTACTAAATAATAAATTGATTTCTGTTCATCTGTCAAGAAGATATTTTTTGTAACTATTTGCTATTTGGTCTATTTCCACGATTGAATGGCTTTTTGCGTCGGTTATCTACCCCTATATTAGAGAAGAGCTATTTATTAAATTCAAAATGTAATACATCGCAAAAAGCTGTTTTGAAAATTAAACACTCCTTATAATCTCT
>JAOZPU010000007.1:0-1370 GCA_029932585.1 Spirochaetia bacterium
GGATTAACTGTATTACTGCTTGTCTTTGAAAGGACATTTCCTGTGCTGTCATAGCTGAAGTTTTGTGTGTAGCTCGAGGTTCCGCTTACAAAGCCGAACTCTCTGTCTTCGAAAGCGCCTTCACCACCAGTCAGCTGATAGAGTCCGTCGTACTCATAGCCTTGAGTTGTTGTGTACCTTCCGGAAACATTTATTATTGAAAGAATATTACCCGTTCTGTCAAATGTATAATCTATGTCCTGCAGAGTATTAAAACTGTTTTTTGTTTCTATGTTGTTAAGCCAGCGTCTGTTCTCATCGTAGGTATATTTTGTTTCCACCCCGTTTCCATATTTAATATAAGCCCTTTGTCCGTATTCATTATAACCTATTTTTTCTATATATGTTGTATTAAGGCCGTTGTGGGCAGAGCTTACTTTTTCTACTTCTCCGCCTCTGTTGTATGAGTAACTTACTACCTCGTTATCGGGGTAGGTAATTGTTTCCATTCTTCCCTGATAGTCGAAGGTGTAGGAAAAACTGGCAGTCTTATCATCTTCCAATGGGGTTAGCCTTTTAATAGTTTTTGTAACTGCAGTTGTTTCTCCCAGTTTGCCGTAGAAGTTTTCTGTACTTCCAGACTCATCTGTAATTTTTACTATTCTTCCTGCTCTGTTGTAACTATCTCCCTGGGCACCATAGGTATAGCTTGTATCTGTCATAAAGGGGTAATTTATTCTTTCAATTCTTCCTAAACTATCGTAGATATAGTTTATAGCTGCTCCTTTATTTCTAAGGTTTGCATCCACTTTGCGGATTAAATGATCTGATTTGTCGTATTTGAACTCTGTTAATCCTGTTTCAGGGCTTTGCAATGTCAGTCTTCTTCCAAGAATGTCGTAGGTAAAAGTGACATCACTTCCTTCTGCGTCTGTTACTTTTAATAGTTCTCCCAACTCGTTGTATGTATAAGCTGATTCTGTCAGGAGAGTTCCAGAGGAGTCCTTTTTCTCTATTCCAACAATATTACCTCTAATATCTTTGTAGGTTTCCGTTATGTTTCCAAGGGGATCTGTTACAGTCTCTTTTGTTCTATTCCCCTCTACTTTATAACTTTTTGATATAACAGAATTGTCAGGTAAAGTAATTGTTAAGATTCTGTCCAGGGTATCGTAGGTTTTAATAGTTGGACGTAGGGCTGTGTTTTCTGTTGTTGGAGCACTGCTTGTTTCTTCGAATATTGTTTGGCCTTCTTCCACAGGCCGTGCTTTACTGTCATAAACAACATATCCGCTTTTATTCCAGCCATGCAGGTTTCCTGTTTCATTGTAAACTTCACCTTCTTTGGCTGTGCTTACTATTCTGTTTAAGCCGTCTATTATTACATAGGT